>JAKPKF010000217.1 GCA_029553845.1 bacterium
CGAATGTTACTCATCTTGTTTATCTTGATGATGTTTTAACTTACGAAGAAAAGGAGGGTATCTAATGGCCATTAATTTAGATCTTAAACAATATATTAAAACTTATGGGCTTCATAACATAAAAGTTATAGCAACAGGTGAAGGTTTTAGAAACAGTGAACCAGTTGAAAAAGAGTATTACAATAATCCTTTTATCATTTATACAGATGAAGGTATTGTCGTAACTAACGTTCAACCAGGAGTGTCATCAATTGATTTCTATGTAGATGAGGTCTTAGAAAAGAATATAGAGCATGATGTTGAATCAACTGAAGATGTTTTAATTGATTTTTCTAATACTTCAGTAATAGAAGGTTCAATAAACCATTTTTTTATAATAACACATACAGATTATGGCGATTTCACAAGCAATAATGCCATGACGACTAGGGTATTCGGTGTTAGCGGAATGTATGATTCATCAGTAGCTTTGACCAGAACAGATGATTCGGTTGGCAAAACATATACTATTAATTCAACTACTGGACTAGTTACAAGCGACTTTGATGATGAGTTCCCTTATAACACAATAACTGAAGTCACTGTTGGAGATAGCTTGTTTATCTCAATCCCAGAAATGTGGTGGCGTATAGGAAAAGATGATGAAGACAACATTACCGATATAGCTGTTGCTAGATATAAAAAGGGTGCTGGCAATTGGTACAAATCAGATGCATTTCTTGTAGGTAAATATCTATCATATCAAGAAAATAACATGATGGTATCTAAATCAGGTAAAGCAACATCTCAAAATTACTCAGCGTTACAGTGGACAACTTATGCAAAAGCAAATGGCGAAGGATATAAACCTTATGGATATTATGAACATACCATTCTAGCTTTTCTTTGGCTTATTGAATTTGCCAATAAGAGATCAACAAACATTATCAATGGTTATTCTAGCTATAATCAAACAACTGGTGGAACAGACTCAATTGAAACTTCAACTGGGTACTTAACAGCAAATAGCCGAATGAAGTATCGTGGAATTGAGGATTTTATTGGTAATGATGCGGTTTGGATGCCAGATGTAACAGGTGCTTATTATACGTCAAGGGATGTTGAAACATACAAGAATGGTGCTACTAATAAAACACAACTCTCTTATTATATGAACATTACAGTAAGTTCAAGTTGGCGAGGTATTCAAGCACTTGGGTGGGATGATAATAATCCATTTATTTGTTTGCCTTCAAAGTTAGGATCAGCCTCATCAACTACATACTTTGGAACTAGTATGTATGGGCCTAACGGCAGTAACGAGTACTTATCAAGAAATAAGATTTATTCAGGTTATAGTTCAAATTGCAATCTACTAAGTCCAGTCTTTGACTATCAATTCTCAAACGCTTCGAGCACGACAACATCACGATTAATAAAATATGAAATTTAGGAGGATAAAATCATGATTACACAAAACACAGCAAACAGCATTTTAAATGCTTTCTTTGGAAGAAGTCAGTATGCCACATTAGCATCAACTTGCTATATTGGTTTATCTACAACAACTCCAGATGCAAATGGGAACAATTTTACTGAACCTGCTTCGGAAACTGGATACTCAAAGGTTCTGATTGGGAACTATAACCAGTCAAATACAATGCTAATGGATGCAGCAAGCGAAGGTACTATTTCCAATTCTTCAAATATTATTTTCTTTCCAGAAGCAACTTCAACTTGGGGTACAATTACTCACTTTGGAATTTTCATTTCTAAAACAGCGACAACACCAATTATGTGGGGAGCATTAAGTACTTCAATATCTGTACCTTCTGGATATATTCCTATCTTCAGAGCTGGTGCACTTAATGTCTCATTACAATAAGGAGGTCACTTATGCCTAAATACTTAGAACTTGAAGGTGAGATCATTATTGATCTTTCATCAATTTTAGGTCAGGTTAAAAAGCCAGAAGAACCTAAAAAGGAAGAAGAGGATAAAGAAAAAGAGGAGAAATAGCTATGGCTGAACAAATCATAACTATCGCATCTGTGATAACGGCTCTGGGAGTTATTCTCGGAGTCGTTTTAGGTGTTTACAAGTTTTATCTTAAAAATAATCAGCAAGATGATGATATTAAAGTAATTAAAGAAGAACAAACAATTTTAACAAAAGGTGTACTTGCATGTCTTAAAGGATTAAAAGAACAAGGCTGTGATGGTCCTGTAATAACTGCTATTAATGACATTGAAGAACATCTAAATAAGCAAGCACATAAATAAGGAGGATTATTATGGAATACTTATCTATTATTAGCGTACCTGCAATTGTTACTGCAGTATATGCCATTATCGAAGTCATAAAGAAAGCAACAAACAATAACGAAAAGGTTAGTCATTTCTATCCTTTGATTGGACTAGTATTGGGAGTAATTTCTGGTGTAATTTGCTATTACTTTATACCAGATATTATTGCAGCACCAAATGTTGTTTTAGCCATCGTTCTTGGTGGTGCATCTGGTCTAGCGGCAACGGGTACTAATCAGGTTATTAAACAACTTAAAAAATAGAATAATATGACATAACAGCCTATCGGAGTTCTTTCTGGTAGGCTTTTTTTATTTTCTTTTGGCAAAAGTGTCTCGACTTCCCATTTGACTTATGAGGAGGTAGATAGTATGCAAAAAGAAATAAGAAATAAAATATTTGAATTAAGAAACTCTGGTATGGGATATAAGACGATAGCAAAAGAACTATCTCTTACTCCTAGTGCGGTTAGAAGTGTATGTACAGCGAAATACAACGATCCTGATTTATATGGAACCTGCAAGAACTGTGGCATAAGAGTAAAGCAAACGCCTGGAAAAAAGAAGCGTCAGTTTTGCTCTGATAAATGCAGAATGGCATGGTGGAATTCTCATAAGGATGACGTAAAAAGAAACGCATTTTATACTTTCAAATGTCCATGCTGCAACTCTGAATTTGTAGCTTATGGAAACAGCAAAAGAATCTATTGTAGCATCTCCTGTTTTGCAAAAACAAGGATGAAAAGAGGTAATGAGCAATGAATACAAAAAATATAGAACAGTACTATTCATCGCTTGTACACATTATTGCAATGAAGAATAAAGGAATATTAAACGATGCTGATTTCCTAAAAGCCGATTCTGTTTTGGCAAGCAAATATTGTATCAAAAAAGATAGTCTTTATCGGGCTAATGACTTGATAAATAATCGTTTTAGAGTGATATATATACTACCAAAGAAGGAGGACCAAAATGGATCAGAAACGGATAACCAAGATAGATGCGTTACCAAAGTTACAAAAGAAAACTAGAGTAGCCGCATACGCTAGAGTTTCAACTGGTAAAGATGCCATGCTTCATTCCCTAGCTGCTCAGGTAAGTTATTACAACAAGATGATATCAGAGCACGAAGGTTGGGAATTTGCTGGAGTTTATGCCGATGAAGCATTGACTGGAACAAAGGACACAAGAGAAGAGTTTCAAAGCCTTATAAGCGATTGTAAGGCTGGCATAATCGATATGATTGTTGTTAAATCCATATCAAGATTTGCACGAAACACATTCACCATGTTAAAGACAGTTAGAGAATTAAAAGCATTAGGAATCGATGTATTCTTTGAAGAACAGAACTTGCATACCTTGAGTGCTGAAGGTGAGATGGTATTAACCTTTTTAGCTTCATTTGCACAGGAAGAAGCACGCTCAGTTTCAGAAAACATGAAATGGAAAATTAAAAAGGATTATGAAAAAGGTATTCTCTGGGGTGGCAAAGATATGTATGGCTACAAGATAGTTAATCGAAGACTAGTGCTCATACCTGAACAAGCAGAACTCGTAAGAAGAGTATTCAAGATGTACCTAGATGGATGTGGAGTCCAGATGATTGCTAACATTCTAAACAAGGAAGGCATAAGAACATTAAAAGATTGTACATGGAACAAGTCAACCATTCTCAATATGATAGTGAATTATAACTACACTGGCAGCTTGGTTCTTCAAAAGACTTATAGAGAAGACTACCTTTCAAAGAAAACAATAAGAAATAAAGGCGAAAAGGATATGTACGTTATTGAAGATGATCATGAACCTATTATTTCACTTGAAGATTTCCTTATGGCTCAAGAACTAAGAAAGCAACGATGCGAGTTGTCTAACAATAAAGGACACAAGCCTGCAAGAAATAGATATACAAGCTTAATTCGATGCGGAATTTGTATTGCTAAATATAAAAGAAAAAATCGTAATAAAGGTAAGATTTGGGCATGTTCAACCTATACCACGAAAGGCAAAAACGAATGTGCATCTAAGGCCATACCAGAAGAAATATTGAATGAAGTTACATCGCAAGTTCTTGGAATTAATGAGGTAACGGATGAGTTAGTTCAAAACAGCATTGATTACATAGAAACCTTTAATGGAAACAAACTAGTCTATCATTTAAAAGATGGAAATACTCAAGAGGTTTATTGGAAAGACCGATCAAGGAGAGAATCCTGGACTCCAGAGATGAGAGAACAAGCAAGAATGCGTGCTATAAATCAACATAGAAAGGAGGAACATTAATGGCAAAAGTTAGAGTTATTCCATCAACCATTAATCCAGTTACACTTTCACCACTAGACCAAATTAGCAGAAGAAAGGTTGCAGCTTATGCTCGTGTATCAACAGATGATGAAGAGCAAGCAACTAGTTACGAAACTCAAGTAAAACATTACACTGAATTCAT
>JAKPKF010000219.1 GCA_029553845.1 bacterium
GCTAACTGTTGTGGGAAGGTATCACCACCAAAGGCCCGCCTCTTGACAAATTTGCCAGTCCATTCATTTAAATCGAATGTAAATGACTTATTTTCACCTTCTTTTGCACCTAGATAATTATAATAACCAGCAGCCGCATCACTATTTGCTGACCATGTAGCAAGATCAAGTCCTTTATCCTTACCAATATTAAGCATTTCAGCAAGAAGAATCTGTCCAAATCCCTGTTTCTGGAATTTTGGATGGGTACCAAGATCAGTCATTTCAATGCCAGAACCATCTGACTGATAACTTAGTGCACTTATAGGACTCATATCTTTTAATGTTGCTGCAAGCAAACCAAATTCCTTCGGTTCCATCATTTTATTTTCAATGGCTCTAAACATTTGATATTGCCCATCAGAATCATTCTTGTATGGAGCAGATAAATCAAACATCTGCTTAATGAACTTGCTATTTCGTCCAATACTAAAGTGTTTGAAATTGAATGGAATTTTATCAGACGTACCCTTGGCATATCGTGGAATCAATCCACCATTAGCATACTTTCCACGATATCCAATAGCACGGGCCAAAATTTCAGTGGGCCGTTTCCAATAATCTTTATTATCAATTTTAAGTCCCATTTGCTTTATTCGTTTACTTGCTTCTATCTTGGACATAAGTGGTGCACTTTCAAATAATAAATGAGACACTTCATGTTGCAATGTATTTTGTATCTTTTTATTTCCTAATTTTGCAAAAATGTGATTGGAAGATGGATAATATCTACCAAGTAGATTTGATTTACCTTTTATAGATTCGAATCCACTGAATAATGCAGGCTTATTAGTAGTTGCAACAGCCATAGCCTGTTTCCAAGAATCTGGCATATTTTCCATTAATGTAATAACATGCTTTTCCATTCTTGGATCTAACACATTATATTTTATACTATGTTTTTCCGGATCATATTGTTCAGAAAGATTTTTAACAATAACCTCATTAAACATATCAGCAACTTGGTTCATTAAACGTGCATCTTTGCCCTTTGTGAGCGAATAAGTTCTTTTCTCACTTGCCCAATCATTATAATAGGCCTTGCCATCCTTTAACAATCTATTAATATTAAAAAGTGGATCATGTTTACCCATTCTAATATTTATACTTGGAAGTATCTTTGCTAATGAACCACCAATTGAGTAATTCGGAACATTTCCACCTTTGGCAAAGAATCCACCTGCCATATAGGCAAGACCACTTGATAATGCATCAATTGCTTGTGGAGCATATTGCATAGCAAGATAACTCAATCCACCAGCAAGTCCTACTCCTGCTGCTTTATAATTCACTGGATTAGTTGATTCAAAACCAAGACGACGACCAAGTTTTGACTCCCGTAATCGATCAAATAATGTTGGTTGATGAGTGCTTCTTGATCCAAGGAAGTTTAAATCCACAGTTGATGCTTGACCACTCGACTTATTCTGACGTGCTAATGTTTTAAGGAAGTTTGAACGACTAATAGACCGACCTACATTTGATGCCTGTTGCATGGCTTGTTGACGACGCTGCTCTGCTACAAATTTGGCTGCAAATGACTGTGTTATGGCTGCTGGATTAGATGGTAATCTAATTGGAGTAAGATTGGCTTGACTTGATTTACTTGGTAACGATCTAGATGCTATATATGGGCTGGATGATCGACCACCTACTAACATATACGCCACAGATTCCCAAGAAGAACCACCTCTCTGACGATTTGCCTGAACTTTTGCTCGATACTCATCAAATAATTTACCAATACGATTTAATTCTTCAATAAACTTTAAATTATGAGCAACACCACTATGAACCATCCCAATTTGAGATCCAAGTGTTTTAAATGTCTTATCAAATATTGGACGACCTGAAAATGGCTGATTATTATTAAAAGACTCACTAAGTACTTGTTTTAACTTGGCTGGATTACTCATAAGTTTCTTTATTCGTGCAAAATATCCAATATCTTTAACTGCTCTTTCATTATATTTTTGAACTTCCTTATCAGAAATAATAAGAGCATCACGAGTATGTTCACTTATAAATGCATGACTAATTTTTGAAACTTCCTTCTGGTTACGAATAATAGGTGATTGATCAGTCCTCACATTATCAGATACCCGGATCATCTGACGTGATGTATCAGACACCTTTGCAAAATTCATCAATCGTAAGAACTGATCTTCTGTCATCCCAGCCTCGGATAACATAGCAAGATCATCCTTATATTGTCTACGACCAACTGGAATCTGATCTATAGACCCTTTTGAGTAAGACCTCTTCCCAAATAAGTTATCCAGCACTTTATTCATTGTCTCAATTGTAGCACGATCAGCCATAACATGTTTCTATACATTTACATTATATAAAAGGGAAGTATTAAATATTAGGAGTATCTTAATTGCGTAATGCTTATATATTGGTAAGTTGTATAATATATGTCGCACCCGACTATTGAAACATATAAAGAAGGATAAGAAACTGGACAATTCTTATTTCCTTCCTTTATTTTCAATAAGTAAAGTAGACCGACGTGCTGTTTTTTTACGCCTTTATTATATTGATTCGACTGTGGACGCCGGCTTTATAGATGGACAGAGGGCTTAATGCGTGCAAATTAACTAAAATAGAAAGACACCCTTGCTGCCTGATAAAATAAAGGGAAGAAGATGATCTTCCTCCACTATACTTTACCGGTGTTGCACAGTTATATTGATGGTGCTAGTATATAAATGTTTTCATGCTCTGAGTTTCATAACATCAAAGATTGATTTAAATACAAGATTTGAGCATTTCAGGTCAAATAAAATGGTAGAATGCCAATCGGGGTCATCAAATACTGCATGTGGTTTACAACCACTCATCAATGCTAGGAACCCAATTGCTTGCATAAGGTCATCTTCTGCTTCTAACCACTCATCTGGGTTAATAAATCCCAGTTCTCCGCTTTCAAACTCTTTATCACTGAATATCGCGAAAGTTGGTCGTATCTATGTTTGAATTGCTACATACGGCTTGGAAAAGATTCAATAGATCATACCATGGAATTTGTTCGAATTCATGAGATAGGATTATAGAAGGCAGAATATCTGAAACCCACTTGTCTAATGTTGTTTCCATTAACTCATCTAGTCGTGGATTTGGTAACATATAATCAACAAGTTCACCGGTGACTGGATCTGGCCTCTTTTCTACAATGCAGTTCTTACGTTCGTTTTCTATAGCCATGAGCATTCTAAAATGCTTCCATCCAAGAGCACCAGTTGGAACCTTCAGTGTGTATGTATCATTTTCAGTCTTAACAGTAATCTCACTAGGATTAGACTTTTTAACCATGGATACGATTGCTTTTTTACTATATATAAACTATGTATATAGTGTTCATAGTGTTTGGGGTTGACGCCTTTTAGCATCTAAAATTAAAAAAGGAAAGCATATCACGGTACGCTAAACGTTATGCCAGAAGAAGATGTTGTGATGGCTCGCCATTCCACGGTCTTTTCGAATCTTTGCATACCAGTGACTGATACATTTAAGTCTTGCACATGGATTTCATCTAGGTATATCTGACATAAATCGACTGTCCCTGATGGGTTTCTAAACTTGATCGTTAGATCACCAATGAGAGTTGTATTGTTCTTGGCTTCATCGTTGTTCCAAGCACCCTCATCAGATGTATACAATACGTTATCCATCATTTCGTAGTCTGCATTTGAAAGTGTGATTGTGCCACCAATTGTTAGGTTATCTGTTTGTACAAGTGTCTGGCTATATTCAGAACCTAGAATGGTATCATCTGCAGCAAGTGGTCTATCTATCCTGAATGTGATGCCCCTACACTTCATGTTATCCAGATAGGCATTGTAGAACATCGTAGGTTCATGGGTATAATCTGCTGCTGGAATAGTGGTATCAGACAGTTTTTTGTATGTACCAATCCACTCGAAATTGCACTTACTATATTGACCTGCTTGCATGGATATATCACAGGATGTTAGAGCACATGATGCAAATGTCCACGCTTTATTGAACTCATTACCGAGCGTAATATCGTAATGGGTGAAGGTATCTGCTACTCCACCACCTGATTTACCTAAAATGCCTAGTTCTATAAAAGTATTCAATGTTTGTGGGCGATATGCAGCACTAAATG
>JAKPKF010000222.1 GCA_029553845.1 bacterium
TTTCACCATAGTCGGCTCTTCTACCTTAGGCTTAGTCATAGCCTCTGGGTTAGTAATCTCCATAGTGACAGGTTCCTTCTTTATCTCAGCCTCAGGAGTCTCTACAACTTCTTCTTTCTTAACATCAGCAGCTTCCTTCTCCCTAACTCTCGCTCTCTTCTCCTCAATCTTCTCAGCCCTAGTAAGATTCCTTGCAGCCTCAGTAACTGCAGCAGACTTAGCTGCTTGTCTTGTAGCCTTTATTAATGGAGCAGCTTCCTCAAGAACAGCAGCTTCCTCAGCTTCTACCTTCTCAGCTTCCTTCGCCAGCATCTCCATCTCAGCAACAGCAGCTTCATTTACTTCTCCTGCTTTCGTTAGGTCTAGCTGTTCAGTAGCTGGCTTCTCTGCTACAGTATCTTTCGCCTGCTCAACAGACCAGTCTATAAGATTATTAGCTTCTTCCTTCGAGATATCATATTCACTAGCAATCTTATTAGCCGCTCTATTCTTAGCTGCTTTTGCTGCCCTAGCTCCTCCAACCATACCAAGAGTAGTAAGAGTAAGCACAACATTCTGAGGATGAACTTCTTTCAATGAAGTAAGCCAATCACTAAGGTCTGTCCATTCTCTTGGAGACTCATCAGATAATCCTGCCTTAGCTTCTTGTATCTGCTGTCCCATTTGAGTAACAGTTTCAGTAGACTCTTCAGCTACAAAACCAAGGATTCCTTTAGCCAAAGCTACTCCAGCCTTTCCAACTATTCCTTTTGGAGCGAGCTTTCCCAGCTTACCAAGAGGAGTAAACCACATAGCCTTTTCTACTATATTACCAAAGGCCTCAGGTCCTGCTTCCCATAAGCCATGCTCAGTAGCAAAAGAAGAGTGAGCGTCTTTTATCTGCTTCCTCTCATCATCTGTAAGACGTCGTCCTTGCTTCTTTAGCATCTCATTATCTTTAGCTTCTAATATAGACTTCATCGCTTGATAAGAGTCTGCACGATATGCTACAATTCCACCACCTGCCATACCACCAGCAAACGCACCACCAGGTATTGGTGTTAAAGTACCAGCAGCTCCACCAATGATAGTGCCTCCCATACTAGCTCCAGAGAATCCCATACTTGGTGCAGCTTTAGCGATGTCAGCTGTCTTTACTGTAGGAATAATACTTGGAGTCTCTCCATACTCTCTCTTTACTCTATCAGCAAATTCCTTATTTCTTATATCTACTTCTCTTATATAATCAGCAGTAAAGCCAGTATCATCTACTCCTTCTTTTCCCTTGACTGCTTGCATACCTGCAGCGACAATATTCTCAGGAATCCGAGATACCATCTCAGCTCCAGTCTTTACTGTAGCCCAAGCTTTACCTAATGTAGTAGAAGGACCTTGCGGCTCAGCTGGCTTATCCCACTGTACTTCGTCAGGATTTATCTCAGGAGTATCCCACTGTACTTCAGATGGATTTATCTCATTTGACATATTCTACCTTCCCATCAGGATTCATGCGAACTTTCTTTCCTTTATACATACCAGTTGTTCCTGCTGGTACCTTCATCGAAGCTGTCTTCCCTTCAGCTAAGCTACCTAGGCTAGACTTCCAAGGCTTCCAACCATACTTCTTCTTCAAGTAAGAAGCCGCGACGATGTTAGTGTCTGCGTCGTATAGATCTGTAACCTCATTTATAATTCCAGCTTTTCTAAGTTCAGGAACATTAACTTCATTTATCTGGAACAATCCATAGTCAGCAGTTCCATTCTTATTAATATTCTTAGCCCTAGGATTCCCACTAGACTCACGCTTCATAGCTTCCTTAGCCATAGGTATATCACCAGGCTCAAAGTACCTATTAAGTATAGAATCAAATGGAGTAGGTTCTCCCTTAGGTAACCCCTCTAGCATAAACTGATTCTCCTTAGGAACAGGCTTTCTGTATCCTAAGATTCCAAGAGTCTCGCCAGCTCCTTGAGGAGTATACTTTCTATAAGCACCTGCTAATCCAGTACCAGATCTAAGAGAAGACGCAACAGCATCTGCCTCTTCAAGCATCTTTATTCTAGCTTCTGATGGTATTAGACTAAGTAAGTAAGACTTAGCAGACTCAGCCTTTTGTGGGTCAGTAGTTTGATTTACCATACCTAATGTTTCATCAAGCTTCCTCTTCGCTTCTTCCCTATTACCAAACTTCTTATAATGAGCATCGAGCAGAGTTTGATAATTATTAGTGAATGCTACACTAAGACCTTGAGTATAATGCCAATTCTCTGGCTTACCTTTATCATCAGACCCTACTGAGTATCTATCTACTATCCTAGTACCAGGCGTCGCATCAGGACTTGAATCAAGGAATAGTACCTCATCACCAACCTTCTGAATAGTAAGTTTCTTACCAGTCTCCTTAGTAAGGTTGATAAGATTATCTATAAGCTTAGGAGCCTCAGTAGGTCCTACAGCCTTAAGAATCCTAGCATCCTCAGGAGTTATATACTTAGACTTAATATTACCCTTTATAACTTCATCCATTTCAGTAGCAAAGTTTTCTGACTTCCTTTTCTTATCAGCTGCCTCAGCAATTGCTTTATCATTAAGTACTTTTAGATGCTCAGTATAAGCCTTCTGAGACTCTATACCACTCTGTATCCTAGCCACTTCAAGAGGGAACTTCTTTGCTTCAATGGCAGTTCCCATAATATCCTTTATCTGATCTGGAGATAGGCCCATCATTTCTGTATTACTTAGTACCGAAGTAGATGGGCTCTGGTCGAAAAAAGGGTTTACCGATTTCTGACCAACAGGAGTAGCTCCAGGAGTTGGAGCAACTGAACCAAGCTCAGTACCTACAGTTCCAGGAAGAGGAGTCTCTCCAGCTAGCATAGGTCCTAGCATCTTATTCATTCCAGCTCCATACTGTCGAGCCTGACCTTCAGCTGAAGCAGCAAGACCAAGGTCTCTTCCCCATGAGTCTTTAGGACTCAAGGCAGCACCAAACTTTCCAATCATACTCCAGAAGCCAGGATTATTATACCAAGCCTGTTGTGGAGTTGCTATTGGTGTATAGTTCATAGTAGGTGCCTGAGGAACAGGTAATTGTCCACCGGCAGTTCCCATAACTTCTGGTAAGAAACTCATATTCATACCTTCAAACATAGTAACCTCCTTATAACTTTGGTGAAATTTTCACCATAGTGTTAACCGAATAGACCTGCAGCTCCTCCCATTACTCCACCTACAATAGCTCCCATTGCTGTACCAATACCAGGTACAACAGAACCCACCATAGCACCAGCTGCAGCTCCTGACATAGCACCACCAAGAGCTGTACCCATGCCTGTCTTACTTGGTCCTTCCTGAACGCTGTATGTCCCTTGATAAGCACCTAGGAGAGAACCTGCGTACTTATACATCTCTATATCCCACAGAGCAGTAGCTCTATCTATCTTAAGGTCTTCATCCTGTTGCTCTTTCTTTGCTATTATGATTATCCTCAAGGTATCAAGAACCATACTAGTTAACTGTTTCTTGAAATCTATACCTTGGACATAGAAGTCACTATACGATTTAGCAAGTGGTAAGTACAAAGCAGCCAACTTAACTTTCTCATCAAGCATTGCTATACCTGTCTTTGATATAGCGTCACTCCTTGCAGTATGAGCAGCTAGCTTAAGGTCGGCAGTATACTTCGCCACGTTTCTATCTTTCTCAGCATAGATAAGGGCTTCTCCAATAACAAAGCTCGAGGACATAACTGCATTAGCATCTCTCATACCTGCTTCGAACTTAGGTATAACAGTCGCCTCTATGTCAGCTTGAAGCTGAGCACTATACTCACTAACCGAAGCTGCCAATTCTGTAGCATCTTCGTAGACAGTATCAAGAGCACTTGTTATTGCAGTTATATAAGTCGCGTAGTCTGTCTGTGGAACAAGTCCTGTCATATAAGCGTACATAGCATCATAGACATCTGCTACCTTATCTGCATCTAGAGAAGTATCATGAAAGCCTGCCATAGCTCCACAGAAAGCATTGAGGGCTGCTAGCATACCGTCCGTGAGAACACTAGGGTCATAAGCAGATGCTGTTGAGTAAGGATTATTCAGAGCAGTTGCATTCATGTCCGCATAGATATCATCTAACCATTCCTTATGTCTAGTAGATATATACTTAGGAACTGTAGTAACAGAACCACCACTACTTCCTCCTCCACACATATTATACCTCCTTTACAGCGTAGATAAAATCTGTATTAAATCCTATGGACGCTAAGAACTGTTGGTAGAATTCTCTACTGGCGTATGTTACTATACTTACGCATCCTTTGCTCTTAGCATACTTAGCCAATATACCTAATCCTGTCTCTAAGTCTCCATTAGTTATCATCTTTCTATGTCCATAGAAGCAATGAATAAGTAAGTCTGTATGAGTTCCGTCTACACTCATTATTATAGATGTTAAGACAAGAGCGTAAGTGAAAGGGACATTTCTAATAAGACGATAGAAAACATGAATCTCCATACTTCCAGCTAGAAGTTCCTCGAGAATCATAGTCATTCTCTCTGGTCTCTGGTCTGATGTAACTCCTACCTTCGGAAGACTAAGCTCTATACACCGCTTCAAGTCAGGCCAGTTCTCTGAGATACCATGAGGGAGAAGCTTAATCATCCTTATCTCACTTATAACTTCTTCTTCACATGCTTCCTTGATTTCCATAGGTTCCTCGTATCGCTGTCTTATCATTTAGCTTCCATCTTATCAGCAAGCTATCTACTTCGAAGGCACTAAAGAGCGGAGCAGTCACATGAGCCTTAAAGTCTACTCCACTTATTACTGGAGATACTACTCCCTTAGCATTAACATCCTTGAGTGTACTCTTAGTAAAGCTTCCTAGAGTATTGTAGCAATAGTAAACACATCCCTGCATACCGCTTCCAGTACAACCGATTTCAAGGGCGCTTATCATCTTAATTGCACGAAGGTTCATATCAAAGCTATTCGTTGTAAAGAAGGCACTAGTGTCAGCGTCTACTGCTTCATGTAGAGCGCCATACAATCCAGAGCCTACTCTTACTATTCCAGACGGTAGCTGGTATATCTCTGATAAGCCAGTCGAGAGTAGATACGTTCTAACTCCATCAGATATATAGAATTCCTTCTCTAGCTTATCATAGTTAATAACTATATCAGCAGCTCCTAGATTTGTCATGAAGTTTTTGTAGCCAAGCTTCTTTAGCTCCACCGTTCTGAACTCAATATTCTCAGTAGCTGACCATAGGTACCCTTCCGTATCCACGAAGATATGTCTATGCTTGTCTCCTCCAATACAGCCTTTTCCTGCTATACCATGCTGTAGCATAACTCGCAGACCGAAGCCTGTTACTGGACTAGATATAGGTCGGAGAGCGGAGACTCCTCCAGAGCCATAGACCATGACATACTCTCCGAGCCTCTTCACAACATAGACATCACCAAACCAACCTACTGGCATCTGACCTGTTATGTTAGTTTGGTCTTCTTTATTCAAGAGTTCTGTCAGGTACGTCTTACCTATTCCTGACCAAGCAACCCAATTACCTCGGTCTCCACCAAAGCCACCTGCGATTAACTGACCTTTATAGTTGCATACGCTCTCTACTATATGAGTTAGAGTCTCTACAGAAAAGACTCCTGTCGTTGTATCTCTCACAACGCACGTAGCTCCATTCACCCAGACTTGATAGTCGTAGAAGTCTGCCATATGCCAGATGTCTCCGACTGGTAGACTAGTTATCTTTGCTGTTAGATTGTAGCCTGAGTCTGCTTCATATATCCCAGTTTCACTGGCAGCGAAGATACCTATTGTAGTGTCAAACAACTGAGGATAAGGCCAGGAGTAAGTAGGTGCACCAGTTAGTGGGTCTGTTATTGCTACATAAGGCACTAGACCACTTTCGTCTACTTTCATATTGTAGCACTCAAGCAGCCCTGGTACATTCCTCCTAAACCTGTCGTTAGGAAGAAGCCCTACATGTAAGCCTTCATTATATGGGAAGTTAAACTCTTTCATCTTACCCTTCCATACAGTCTATCTCAGCAATCTCTTCTTCAATCCAATCGCTGTTTAGTTGCATCATTGTACTATCTATTGCATTGTTCCAGTCTTTAGCTCCCTCTGTGTTCCTGTACATCTGCTCTAGTTTATAAAGGGCAGCCTGAACGAGGAGAAGAGGATGAGATACTGTCCAATAGTTAAAGTCGTCATCTTCAGTTAGAGCATCTGAGTAGAAGAGACCTACTACCTGTAGAGTATAAGTAGCCACATCAGGTGGAGGACTTATCAATACAGCATTATATCCTTCGTGCGCTGAAGTTATAATATCCTCGAAAGCCCACTGTTGATTGTAGTCATCTACTGTAAGAGTAGTAGGATACGGTCTAGCATTTACAGGAAAGTAGACATAAGGCTCAGATGGAGTTATATTTGCTTTAGGTTCACTGTAGTAGTTCTTCATCTCAAGAAGGTCATCTGCCTTTACTAGCTTTACCTTATCTGTTTCTGTATAAAGCCATACTTCCTTTATCGCTCGACAGTCTGGAATTGGTACTAGTATCTGAGATGCTGCTAAGTCACATGTATATCTAGCTTCTGCTTTTCCCCCGAAGAGTCTCCTATCCAGCTCACGACAGCCTTGATTTATGAAGAAAGTAGCATTAGCTACAACTCCAGCAGCTATAAGGTCGTTTCTTCCAGATAGCTCCACGAACATATCTACTATATCCGAGAGAGTAGATGTCGTTGAAGCTGTTATCTCTTCGCCTGGTATTACAAGAATGTCAGACATTATACTACCTCCAAATTAATACAATAGCGTACTATCTATAGAATGTATCCTATCATAATATAAAGCGACTCCAATAGTAGTTCCAGTAGCTGCATTATTTATAGTAACATTAGTACCATTTATACCTGTTACTCTTGTATCAGCTGGTATATTAGTGCCTTTTATCCAATCTCCTACTTTAAGTATATTAGTATTATTTATGTTTGATATAGTAGTATTACTATTAGTATCACCAGTAAGAGAACTTCCAGGTGCCCACTTTACTAATAGTACAAATATACCATCTGCCCACGTTTCATCATAATAAGCCCTATCATATAATAGATCGCAGACTACATCAGCACCATCTATAGATGCTATTACAGCACCAGCAACAGTGTGTTGTAATAAACTTTTGCCAACAGTTTTCATTTGCCATAATATAGTATCTCCAACAGCCAACTTTGCCGCACCTGTGGTAGAAAATGATACCTGTGTGGCAGAAAATGAAATACTGGTTATATTGGCTATATAATAATAATTTCCCGCTACAGAATGTTTATATAGATACCTATACTGAGGAGTGTCTATATTGTGTGTAGACCAATGACCGCAGAATCTTGCTGGTAGTGCATATGCATCATTACCGTTGTACATTATGTAGCTACTGGAATCTATGACATGACACCTATCAATGGTTACCCTAAAACCATAGTCTTTTAATGTTCCTATAAATGGCTTGGTTCTATCGTATAATGTTATAATGCAAGATTTGAGGGCAATAGGAGATACAGCTACCAGATTTAGAGCTTTACTAAAGTCTCCATCATCAACAAAGGAACAACCTATAAATTCTGTAGGGGAAAACGCCTCAAATTCTATAGGGCATCTATTCCCATATAAGGTGTTATTTAATAGATGTATATCTGAATTAGAAAATAATATAGGATATCTTGAATTTGCAATACCAATACCAGACTGCCCTATCCTATGTAAAGATTCACCCCTTATAGAATAAAAACCTGAACTACCAATAGCAGAATTACCACTATATATTTCGAACGCTGGACCTACTTGAGTACCATAGAAAAATATACCTGACCCTTGTTGTGCTCCGTATTCTAGTCCATCATACACTGTTCTAACATATGATATATTTCCTCCAAACACTTTTAATACTCTAGCCTGCCCTTGTCCAGAAGCTATTCCTATTTTACAACTAAAAATATTAGGATTGACAACAGTAATATTGTCCCCTTGTGAAGCTCCGTTCTCACAGTTTACCATTATGCCAACTACAAACCTTCTAATAACTACATTATTAATAAGAATATTAGCACTACCAGAAGTTTCTTCACCATAAGTAAATCCAGTATATCCACCATCAGCTGGTATAGAACCAACTCCACCATCTATGCAGATACCACAGTATGGACTATATCTAGAGTCTCGTATACCTGCTCCAACATAGTCTGCATCATATAGTAAATCTTCTATATTAATATCTGTCTCTATATTAGTATTACCACCAACTATACAAAAGTCCTCTAGTCTAATACCTCTTCCTTTATATATATTTATTGCTGGTTTTGCTACTATTTCTGATGCATCTATAATAGTAGGTGAGTCAGAGGAAGAATGTCCTCCACCATTTCCTACTATATTACAAGACTGATAGGTAGAACCAAATGGAGTAGCATGTAGTGTATCAGTTATTTTATATGTCTTACTACCAAGTCTTAATAATAATAAGTTATCTGAAGCACATTCTAATGCAGTATTTATGGGATCTGTGTCATCTGTTACTCCATCACCTACAGCTCCCCACCATTCTGGATATACTTCTAGTACAGAACCAGAACTTAATACAATAGAACCAAGTCCATCGAAGATTTGATAAATTGATAGACAAGATAATTTACCTATTGTTACAGTATATCCCGCTTCTATATCTAGTTTTCCTGGTGGCTCGAATAGTAAGCAGATATTACTTGGTACAACTATATTCTCAGCGACTGCAACTGTATCTGATATTACTACAGTTGCATCAGCAGCTCCTATATTAGACACTACAGTTGCAAGGTCATCCCCCCACCAATCTATATATACTCTACAACCATTAGGGAAGACTACTGTTCCATCTCCTGTGAATACTGTATAAAGTCCTATCTCAGGCATTACTGAGAATGTTAGTGTTATTCCATTGCTAATATTAAGAACTACTCCCTTTGGTATATAGACATGACCAGCAACTAGTGTATTCTCAGTTATAGAATAAGTCCCTGGTATGATGTTATCGGATTGAATATTGTAGAATGTATAGGTAGTTGCATAACCAAGTCTATTTAGCACGAGATCAAATAGCTGTCCTTGGTCATAATCGAAGGCATTTATGTAGAAAGTATAGTAACCATACTCGTCTGTAGTAACTTGGCTTACTGCATCTATACTAGAGACAGAAGTATAAGCTGTTGCAGGTGTACTAGTTCCTGCTAAGTATATCTTAACAGTTGCTGAGGCTATAGAATCTCCAGCAGGTGACTCAGCCCGACCATAGAATTTAATCCTCATAACTGTCTCCTTTGGTGAAAATTTCACAGTAGGTGGGGAACCGAAGCTCCCCACCCCGTTTCTGTTAGATGTCCATTACGGACAATCGTCTCCGAATCCATCGAGTACCATAAAGGTATCAGGATGCCGAAGTTCCAAGCCAGCCTCAGTAAGGAATTCCTCATTGGTAGCATCATAACGCCCGTAGTTAGTGCCCTCAGCTGCGGTCTTTCCACCCTCTCCGTAGAAGGTAGTGTCAGTAATGTACCGATAGACAATGTTCTTCGGCTCGAAGAGAATCATCATCTTCCTAAAGGAAGACTCCTGACTCATAAGCGGGTGAAGCTTCATGTTGATAGTACCCCATGGAGTAACCCACTCAACAATCTTAAGTCCGTAGCTAGTTGTCTTTGGAGTAATATCCATGTGAGCGCCTGCGAGAGCAAGTCTCTT
>JAKPKF010000231.1 GCA_029553845.1 bacterium
AACATTCTCCATACATTTCTCTTCAAATACATCTCCCAAACTCTCCACATCAAAGTCCTTATCATCCAGAATGTATTTCTCATTCTCAGGAAGAGTACAGGCAAAGAACCAGCGACAAGTTCTCAATTTTCCTACTTCCCCAATTGGAACTGCAAGTACATCCATCGGGTTTACAATAGTGAGAATAGGAGTATCACCAAATCCACTGTAGTCATATTTATCACTTGCAACGTGAAACCCTCTACTACATGATACCTGATTATTATCATCACCCATCTGCCTTGGCATACTAATGATTTCTCCTACCCTATAATCCATCCTGTTATCATGAGCAGCAGTATAAACATTACAGCTCATGTTAGGTAGATTTCTGTAAAGAGCATCAATATTTCCTACCAATTCTCCAGGATAAACGGTATTACATTTAGATACCCTGTGAATTTGATATTCATCTCCTTCCTTATACAGTTCAAAGTTCTGCGGATTTTGTTTCCACATAGCCCTGATTTTCGTATAAGTATTGGAGATAGCATCTACAAGAGATTTATCAACATAATTGTTCTTGCTCACCACCCTGCGATAAGCATAGAAGTTTCCATGCCTGTCAATCTTAAACTGATGATGAGAGAGAAACTCATACAAATCTTCAGCACTCTGGGAATTCGGATTAAGACAGCACTTTACCCAAAACTTCTTCAAAGACTGATATTCCGTATCATCATTCAAATAGAAATCTTCGAGACCCTGTTCATACAGTTCAACAATTTCTACGAAATGCTGAATAAGAAGTTTGGGAAGGCTCCTGTTAATACCTTTCATATATACAGCACCATCCCTTGTTTCAAACTCCCCTGTTTTAACAAGTAAATCTATCCCTTTCCATCCATTTTATAGATTCATTATTACTATCTTTCAATATCTTGTTTAATTGCTTAAATACTCCCTCACTATCCCAATCCGCACCACTGTATGCAGCACTCGCTGGATGACTTAGTTCAAAATGATGTGTAAATATTGGCACATAATTGCTGTATTTAGAAGCTTCTGCACCAAGAAATACAAAGGGAGCACCTGCTACATCAAATACATTTTCAAAGAGATATATCATAAACGGTTTCCATAATTTTAAATGTGATCCTGGTTTGTTCATCTCACACGTCAAGGAAGCATTAAGAAGAAGCACTCCTTGATTAGCTAGATATTTCAGATCAGCATTCTTTATAATATGAAGATTAAGTCCCTGATATAGCTCCCTCTCTATAGCATCATAGAACTGCTCAAGAGAGGGTTGTAGCTTACCTGTAATAGAGCACGACATTAGCATCCCATCACTTACAGGCTTTCCCTGATAGAAGGTGTGGTAGGGACTAAGCCCTACCATTATCACCTTTAAATCATCATAG
>JAKPKF010000237.1 GCA_029553845.1 bacterium
TTCTATAAGTCCCGGTTGGCTGGTAGGGCGCGAATAAACAATAGTATGGGCACTTTGCACGCTTTCGAATTGTTCTGGAGAAACCCACGCTTTCCATACCTTTCCTTGAGCAGAAGAGACTAACTTTTCAATCTCCCCTGAGAAAACAATTTTCCCTTCATTCAGTATAGTTGCTTGCCTGCAAGTGGCAGTGATATCTTCTACGATATGGGTTGAAAGCAATACAGTCCTTTCTCTCCCCAACTCTGACAAGAGATTGCGAAATCTAACCCGTTCAGCTGGGTCAAGCCCAGCGGTAGGCTCGTCTACCAATAAAACAGGTGGATTATGCAACAAGGCTTGGGCGATTACTACCCGCTGTTTCATCCCTCCTGAAAAGGATTTCAGACGCTGATTAGCAGCTTGTGCTAACCCCACCTGATCAATAACCCGCTCAATCTGGGCATGAGGCTTACGTAAGCCGCTCAAAGTCCCCATGTAGTGCAAAAACTCCTTGGCTGTTAGACTGGGATATAAGGTATATTCCTGAGGAACATATCCGATAATTGGTCGAATTTTTTGGGGTTGTTCCAACACGCTAAACCCTTGAATTGTGGCAGAGCCCGAGGTCGGCGTAATTAAGGTAGCAAGAATGCGCATTAAAGTTGTCTTACCAGCGCCGTTAGGACCTAATAGTCCAAAGACACCCACATCACAACTGAGAGAAACATGATTGAGGGCATTAGTATGTGCCCCTCTATATCGTTTAGTTATATTGTTAATTAGTATAGGCATGAGCCATCTCCCGTAAACCAAATAGTGGAACTTACCAACATTAACCGATTTAAAAAACCTTTTCTATCCGAAAGTTAGGCAGAGTTGTATTTAATGTTTTAATCGGGGCCGCATAGGCTCATATCTTGACAATTATACTCATACCAGTAATAACAACCATTGTTGTTACACTCGCTACACAATCTTGCATTAAAATCTTGTTCACCTGGATACCAAGTATCGCAGCAAGTACCACTCCATGCCCACGAAGTACACGTAGTTGCTTCTACTGGAGCAGCCAGGATTGGTACTATCACAAGTGCAAGGATCGTAGCACCTAAGATCACTGTTAATGCTTTCCGCATAGAAACATTGAGTGAAGAAAAGCCTAGTTTTGACATTTTTCTCCATTATATTTAATGCATCACTATTTCGGTAAGTTCCACTATTTGATCGACGGTATTTGGATGTCCGACTTTTTCTATAGTTCCCTGCTTGTTAATAACTACAAAAGTAGGTGTTCCACTAATAGAATATTTATTAAAAATTTCAGGCGTTGCGGATAATATATGCAAATTCTTATAGCCAATAAAAGAATATTCATCCTTAAATTTCAAGTTTTCTTCTCTGCTACTTATCGAGATCAATAAAACTTCAATTTTATTGCTCTTACTTAGAAATTCACGAAGTGCTGGATACATTTTTTGACAAGCAGAGCAAGTATGCGAACTGAATACTAGGAGGATAGGCCGGCCTTGATATTGAGATAGC
>JAKPKF010000293.1 GCA_029553845.1 bacterium
GTTGTCCTTTAACATTGTATTTCCATACATTAGCTCCTGCATATTTGTATGTTAGAGTTATATTTTCTCCTGTTATTGTTTTCCAATCATTTGTAGTGTCTGGGCTGTCTTTTCTAATGAATAGTGCCCATATACCTGTTAGCACGAGAAGAAATATTAGTATGAAAAAGGAGAGTATCGCTAATTTCTTTTGCATAACCCAAAAGCATTACAAATTAAATATATTTGCTTTTAATGTAAGTATTCGCAGTACACTTTCGTTTATCCTCTGCTCAGGTATATCACCCTTTTTAACTGCGTCTAAAATTGCATTGTATGCCTGTGCCTGTTGTTCTGGTTCTCCAGAATATATTAAAAGATCGTTTCCTGCCTTTATTGCTTGGACTGCACCCTGTGCAATCGTGAAGCGTTCAGTTAGTGCTCCCATTTGCATATCATCGGTTATAACTACACCATTGAATCCATATCGTTCTCTTAATATCTCAGTCACTATCTTGGAAGAAAGAGAGGAAGGGTAGTTTGTATCTATTTGCTTGAAAAGAATGTGTCCAACTAGAATAGCTTGGGTATCTTGGTTTGAGATGACCTCTCTAAATTGAGAGGCATATTCATCAAACTCTACTTCAGAGATATTTGCCTCTGGAAGAGTTTTGTGAGAGTCAGTTAGGTTGTCTGGATGACCTGGAAAGTGTTTAGGTACGGCTATGATGCCACCATCTGTGTATCCAGAGACCATCTTGTTACCAAGTAAGGAGATATCTTTTCTAAACACTCTGTCATATAAAAAAGAATTCTCTTTCTGTATATTGTCTAGCACAGGTGAAAAATTCATTGTTATTCCCAGCTCTTTTAATTCTTTTGCTCTTTTCTTAGATATATTGTATGCATCTTTTTCTGTTTTAATTTCACTTTGTGCAGTAATTTCAGAAACAATATCTGTTCCTAATCTAGATACTACTCCACCCTCTTGGTCTATGGATATGAAGAGTGGAATTTTGTCACTGAGTAGTTGTAAACTTTTTGATAGTTGTATTAACTGTTCTTTATTCTTTACATTGTATTTAAACAGTATTACTCCTCCAATGTGTCGTTCTTTAATCATCTTGGTTATGTAATAATCTGGTTGTGTACCCCAGAATCCCATTAGGAACATCTGTCCTACTTTTTCTTCAAGGGTCATTTCAGCGAGTAGTTTTTCGGAATTTTTTAATTGAGTAATTTCTTCTCTTTGTTTTTTTGTATCTGTATCCAGATATTTAGTAAAGAGAAAATATGATGCAATTAAGAAGGAACATACAAACAGAAGAATGAATGTAAAGAGTTTTGATGTGTGTGTCATGGTACATACCATTGTAACATATGTGGGGTGTTGCGAGGAGGTCCTAATTTTTGGTCGAAAGGACCTCCTCTTCACAACTAGCGTGGTATTAATTGAAGTAACATTTTGGGCGTTGGTACTCCTGGTATCGTGTACGAATCACAAGTGACAATTATCACTTGGTTCGGTTGCAATTCGAAAAACGAAGATACTGGGATAGTCCCCACAACTTTATTACTCTCCAGAATATGTGTTTCTGCAATTGAGAAGCAAATCTCGTTGAAACAGATTTCCTTTCCTTTGAGTTCTTCTTCTTTTGCAATCCTACGGAAAATTTCTCCTAGGTATGGGCCATATTCCAAGTGCCAGCTTGAGTGTACATAGAGGACAGTAGTGTCTCCCACATAATCTCTTACTGCAATCCATTCCGGTACCGTAGCACTTCCAAGTGTCTTGTCTATCTCTCGGAAGGTACAACCCTTACAGTCTATGATAGACAACTCTTTCAAAAAGATCCCTTGTTTGGAGAATCTCTCCAAGACTGAAGAGTCTCTAATCTCAACCTTCATAGGGTTAGCAGAAGAGAGAGCTACTTCAAATGGTATTGGGATTCCTGTTGGAGTCGGGACTTCTGTAGGAGTGGTAGTTTCCACTGCTTCAGGAGTATTGGTCATAGGTTGAAATGGAGTGATGCTTGGTGTAGGTGTCTCTGGAGGGTAAATTGGAGGTCTTTCGTCTCGAAAGAGAAAGTACACTCCTGTAAGGATGATTATTACTAAAATTGAAAGGATGTTTCTTATTTTTTCCTCCTTCCTATGAGTTGGATTCCAGCAACTGTGATTAAGCCGACTAGGGAAATTCCAAATGGAAGTAAATTTCCACCTGTGTTTACTTCAACCTCAATCATAGGGGTTTCAGTTTCTTTGGGTGGTGGTGTTACTGTTACTGTGATTGTCTTGATTGGAGTCTCGGTTGGTGGTGTTGTAGTCTCAGTTGGTGGTGTTGCAGTCTCAGTCGGTGGTGTTGAAGTTTCGGTTGGTGGAGTTGCAGTTTCAGTCGGTGGAGTTGCAGTCTCAGTCGGTGGAGTTGCAGTCTCAGTTGGTGGTGTTGTAGTTTCAGTTGGTGGTGTTTCCGTGCCAGGGTCATTAATCAGTCTGAATGATGCATGACTTAAATCCTGATAAGCACATCCTGATCTAGGAACGCCTGGAGCTGTACACACCACACCACCTGGTGAATTGAACACTTCCGAAACGATTGTAACTGAGGCTAAGGCTGGATTATATGTTGCAAACACTGGATCGTGGCTACCTGCCTTGTAGCAGGATTCTGCGACCAGTTTACCTTCTGGGGCTATGTATTCGTACGAAAGCCCAGAGAGGCCATCAATCTTTACCCAACCATCTGTATGTGGACAGGTCTCTGCTTGTGCTTGCACTTCGATTACAGCATCTTGAGCTAACAAAACGCTCACTAAAACCGTGATTATTACTATTGCTAATAGCTTTTTCACCTTCCCTCCTTTAAAGGAAAATTTTGGATATAATACGCTAGTTGTTAATGTGCAAATGATGAGTGGAATGAAACCATTTCTCACCAAAGTGATAGTTCGGTTTCGCTACTTGCTCCACATGCTTGTTTGAGCGACCATTCTCGAAACATGCTTCATCGCACACTATTTGCAAGAATTATACTATGAAAATGCTGTTATATCAAATATATCTGGGGGTATTAGCAGGTGCTTATGTTTTTGTGCATTAAGCACCTGCTTTGTGTTTACCCATGTAAATTTTTTGGTTGAAGGAATCCTCCTATTGTGATAAATATGGGAGTTAGGATTGTCAATTTCAAAAAGAGTAATGCGAAATAGTTATCTGTGATGTTAAAAAATGCAAACACCATTGCAGTAAAAAACATCAAGATTGGCAAAATCGTCAAAACTTCAAAAAGTTGGAATGGTTTTTCTGTAATTGCACTTAAGAAAAGAAGCAAGATTAACGAGATACAGTTAGTGACAAACCACAGAAAATGCCATTCATTGGATACCAATGTCAATAAGGATACCCCAACACAAGTTAAGCCAATCTTTATTAAATACTCCTTGTATTCGTTGTTCATTTTTATCTCCTTTTTTGAATATGATTATTAATTACATGGGTGATATTAGTTGACGACTTGAAGTCATCATCTAAATTTCACCCAGATATATTGTTAAAGATCTTTGTGTATTATACATCTTTTACTTTCCTTTACTCAATACTAT
>JAKPKF010000298.1 GCA_029553845.1 bacterium
TCTTAAAGAACTAAAACCGGATGATGTAATAATAGAACTAATTTTTGGTAAAAAAGAAGAAGGCCGTATCGTAGATATAGAGTTTGCTAAAGCTTTTGATTTTGTTGGCTGCGAAGGTTCTAAATCTAAATATGAATGTACTATACCAATGGAGCAAAGTGGCGTTTATAATTTCTCTATTAGATTGAGACCCCAACATCCTTTATTAGCTCATAAACAAGATTTCTACCTGGTTCGCTGGCTCTAAAGTATTGAAAATGATTTTATGAAATTGCATTTTATATCTAGTTCATTTTATGCATAAAAGGGAATTATAAACTACGATTTCTAAAAAAACTTCAAATAACATTAATCAGATGTTAGGCTTTTAGTTAAATTTATAAAGGTTAGTAGATAAAAGTTAATCATTAAACCAAATATATCATCTTTTCATCTAGTCTTTATGTCACTTTGTCATCCGAGTATCCCCGTCTCTTCGTCATCTATTCTCCCCCGTTTCCTTGTCTACCAATCTTTCTTTCGCCACAGTCATCTCGTCATCTAGTCTCCCAGTCTTCCCGTCTTCCAGTCACCTCGTCATCTAGTCACTTCGTCTTCCTATTATCCAATCTCTCCAGTCTCCTTCTCCCCTCATCAATTATCTTCATTTCATAATTTCTCTTTTTTAATGCAGTTTAATATTAAACATTATAGAACCTATTTTATTAAGTAAATTTATTTACAAAATCCTTTTTTATTATAGGACTTTCATTTTTTAATTAATCGTTTTTTTAAAAGCTTAAATTAACGTAGTAAATAAATATGTCCTTTCAAATTCTCATTATTCCCATTTAAATAACTAACTTTAATGACATAAGTATAGTCACCAACTAAAGCTGGCTTACCTTTATATGTACCATCCCACCCCATATTTATATCGGTAGAATGGAATACTTCATTACCCCATCTATCAAATATAGTAAAATCTATAGTTTCAATGCCTTTACCATATACTCTCAAGTATTCATTCTCTGCATTTCCTCTACCATCTGGAGCGAAAATATTAGGTACATATATATGAGTAATATAACAATCTTCTGTTCCTGGTTTTATTAGAACAGTATCTTTATCTAAGCAATTATGAAAATCAGTAGCAGTAACATAATATTCTCCTGGTGCTAAATTTGCTATACTATCAAGCGTATGATAAGTGCTCCATAAAAATGCATATGGAGGAGTGCCACCAGTAACTTCTACCCAGGCTATGCCATCATTAGCATCAATGCAAGTTTCATCAGTAGCATAAGCTGTTGCATCTGGTGATGGATAAACAGTTATAGTAATTGTATCTGTATCTCCACATTGTCCGCTAATCGTATAAGTAATAATATGCTCCCCTACTCCAGCTTGTATAGGACTAAATAAACCTTGAGTTTCATTTATTATGCCATCACCACTCCATACACCACCTGTATCTGTAGCATTTAATATGATCGTAGATGAATTATCACATAGTCGAGGTACTGGTTTAATAGTAGCATCTGCATTATGATTTACTGTTATTGTAATGTTTGCACTACTTGTACAGCCATAGTTATTGGTACCTGTAACTGTGTAAGTAGTATTATTTATAGGGTAAACTGTTACAGTAGTTCCATTACCTAAATTATGAGACCATTGATAGAGCTCTGCATCACCATTAATAGTTAATATGCTACTATCACCTAAACATATTGGATTATTAGAAGCAATAATTAAAATATTCGGAATAGGATTTACTGTAATTTGAATAGATGCTGTACTTGAACACCCATTAGCATAAGAACCTGTAACAGTATATGTAGTGGTAGAAGTAGGTGAAACTGTCTGTGATAAACCAGTACCTAAATTATGAGACCAACTATAAAAATCTGCTCCACTTGCCGTTAATATAGATGATTCTCCATTACATATTGTCTCATTTGAGGTAGTTATACTAGTATTGGGTAAAGCATTTACAGTAATAGTAATAGAGGTAGAGCTAGAACATCCAAATAGTGTAGTACCAGTCACTGAATAGGTAGTAGTAGAAATAGGTGTTATAGTCTTTGTAGAGCCTGTTCCTAAAGTACCACTCCATTCAAAAGTTGTACCTGTAATATTTGAATTTGCAGTTAAAATAGAGCTATTACCTAAACATACTGAATTAGGACTTGCTGATGCTGTAACCGTTGGCAATGGATTTACTGTTACAGTAACTGTTGCTGTTCCTGTACATCCTGCACTTGTCCCCGTTACTGTATATGAGGTCGTAGAACTTGGTGTAACTGTTATGCTGGCTGTGCTGCCTCCTCCTGACCAAGTGTATGAACTTGCTCCACCTGCTGTTAATGTTGAGCTTGATCCATTGCATATTGTTGTTGGACTTGCTGATGCTGTAACCGTTGGTAATGGATTTACTGTTACAGTTACTGTTGCTGTTCCTGTACATCCTGCACTCGTCCCCGTTACTGTAT
>JAKPKF010000320.1 GCA_029553845.1 bacterium
TACAAGTATTACCCCCCTGATTATGTATCCACCTATTCCCGCCCAAATAATAACTGTCCCCTGCATCAATTATGCCAGAAGTACTATTGCTTCCATCTTTAGGTACTGTCAATCTATCCCTCAGCGTAGACTTCCCATACATATTCAGTGTAGCAGGTGCAGAGGCGGTACCGATGGAGAGGGAGCCGCTAATTGTAGCATTTTTACCTAATGTTAAATGTTCAGTGATATTGCTTGAGCCATTTACTTGTAATCTTTTACCAGTTGTATTTACATCACCACCATATACAGCGGGCATTCCAAGGTTAAGGCATCCATATTTGTCAATTGTTACTTTATTTGATGTATTATAATCACCAGCCATAAATTCAAGCTGATTATCATAACCTTGAGGACCTAATCTCCTGTAGCCTATTCTACCGCCATATGTTGGATAAGCATCAGATGAACCTACAAATCGTATATACCCAGCCTTACCATTGTGAGCAACATTAGCCCCAGCTACATCTAATTCAATCATATTGCTTTCAGTCGCATCTTGTATATCCACCTCTATTGTTTTCTGAGCCTTTACAGGCTTTTCAATAGTGACCGTTGTACCGTCGTCAGTGATGTTGCTATTGGTCACCCCGCCAGTTGTAGCCTTTAAGATTCTGTTTGAGCTTAATTCTGAATCATTAGTAGCAATCTTATTTGCTCCTATGCCTAATCTATTTTCTGTTACAACTTTTATCATTTCATTATTCATAATATCTCCTTGAGAATACCCCCCACTATTACAGTGGGGGTTATTAAATTGTTAATAGCCACCGTACATCTCATGGTTAGCCATTTGTTCTTCTGCCATCTGATCACCGCCACCTTGCTGACGTTCAGCAAGAGCTGTTAATTGTTCCATGAACGCATTAAGATCTTCTTCATTCATTTGATAAATCATCTGAATAATAGCTAAGATCTCCCTCGCATTCTGTTCAATAAACCGCTGTAGATATTGTTGGTCCATTTGGTCCTCCTTCGTATATTTCTTTATTTACATAGAAGTATGCTTGTAAGCATAACTCCTCGATAAAGTTCTGTATCATTAGTGGGCTACAATCATAGAATGCCAGTTCAACACTGAACTTCACTATGACCTCATCCCTTAGTTTAATAGGGTCGGTACCCACCATAATTCTATTATGTATATATAAAAACACTTCGTTAATATGCTGTTGATGTTTCTTGTTAATACTCATACTATCTTCCTTTATGTCGTTTTAATGCACCACCATAATTAACATAGTTCTTTACTGCACGTGATGCATCTGCAGCAAAACCTTGACCATACATTCTTCCAAGTCTTGGTAATGCTGATGTATATCTGTATGCTTGATTAGTCTGATATTCATGTTGATAGGGTTGATTATACTTATACTCTGGTCTCTTTAACTCACGTTCTGACCATATGTGTAATCCTAATGTTGAGACTATTGTACTTACTGCTGTATCAGCTCTAAACTTCCAGGTAGCTGCTGGGTCATTAGGAGCACTAAACATTGTCATAGTGTATAGTTTCTGTGCCATATGGATAGGATCTAAAGCAAGGAATGTTCCTAAGCTTCTACTATGCTCATAGCCCATTTGTTGCAAGTCTCTAATAGCTTCATATCCTACTCTTTCGGTAGTGGTAGGAGTATCAATAAAGCTCATGAATGCTTTTGGTATATTAAATATCATGAGATTAGTTGCTTCTAATTCCTGAATTGACTTATCCGCCATAAGCATGAGTCTTGGATTAGAGGTAGTATGTAACCCTGCTACGAACTGTAATGTTTCATTCTTAAGTATTTGATAATCTTCATCTGACATAGGAGTATTATTAAATGCTTTCATTGTTAAGAATGCTACCCATTTAGGCATGATATCAAGCTCTTCATATGGATTTAATGCTGTCTCTATACCCATATTAATCTTAGGAAATTCTTCTGTTTCACTAAAGTATGTTCGTTTAACTATCTCATAAGTTGATAATCCTATTCCAAATGCTAATGCAGCAAGCTTACCAGCATCTCTCACTTTATCACTCACACCTTTTTCAGACTCATATGGATTTTTAAGTCCCATACCAATCTTATATGCTTCATCACCAAAAGCATGAGTAAAGTTTTTCATTGTAACGAATCCAGCATGACGGAATGTATAAGCCCACTTTAATCCAAGTCCAAGTAATAATTCAGTTGCAGTCTCAGCATTCTCATACATTGCGTGCATAGCAAATGGTCTATTCTCTGATGAGAAGTTACCTAATGCTCCTGCCATATCATGGAATGAATCACGTACTATATCCTTAATAGCATTTTTATCGTTTAGGAAAGCATTTAAGGCATCTCCTTCGAGCCCTCTAAGCTCAGCTTGATCTTGTACCCTATTAAAGATTACACCTGCTATAGTTTTACGCATATTGTCTTCTGAACCACCCATAGTCATTATTCTATGCCATGATTCAAATACATAGCCAAGACCCATTCCCTCAGAAACAAAGTCATTAGATTTATGTACAGCATTCATTACTCTATCAGTTAGCTTCTCTTTAGTAGATTCATACTCTTTATTCTTATCAACCCATTCACCTACCATACCAACTGATAATAGTTCTTGATCAGTTAATGCTTCTATGTTAGCAGCGAAGTTATGATATGGATCAGACTTATTCTTTAACGATGAACGATAATCTGTCATACCCATCTCTTTACCAAGTCTCCAGTATATATTAAGATTACCTGCTAATACATTCTTGAATGCGCTACCTGGATATGATAGTATCCATGTTGGCATAATACTTGAGATAGAGAATATATCACGTGCAGCTTTCAATGTTTTAGTCTTATGAGCAGCACGTTCAGCAATGTAAGCAGACTGTAATACTTGAGTCTTAATAGTCTCTCTTGCGCTATTAGAGAACCAATCATCAGTCTCTTGTACAGCTGAGTTAATGTATGAGTAATAGAAGAAGTTACTATACTCATTTAAAAAGAGTACAGTACCCATTACATTATCGGTGAGAGCATCCATAAAGTTACCATTAGTTAAGTCATCATCACCTGAGTATGCTTGCTTATATCCAAAGTTACGTGCTCCAAATGTTGAACCCATGATATCCTCACTACCTTGAAGTATATAAGCTCCCATTCCCTCACTATTAACATATGGTATATATCCTTCTCTTGGTACAAAGTTCTGCAACTTAGAATTAAGAGCTTTAAGCATATCAATTTCTTTAGTATAGCCCAACCTATGAGCTGTTTCTTCGACTGTTTCTATTCTCTCAAGCATATGTGCCACCTTGTCTCTTGTCTCACGTATAAACGCCAGATATGAGCCTTGTGGAGCTTGTTCTAATGTAGCATGAGGATCGAACTTATTATCAGCATCATATACATCTTCACCATTGATTCGTCTGAATGGTTCAACAAAAGTTGTCTTCATAATGTGCATGATATCTGCAGCTTGTTCTTCTGATTCAATATGAAGATCTATCCCTAGTTTACCTGCAAATGCTATAAATGCTTCTTCTTCTACTTGATCTCGAACAATCTGTTTATTCCACGTACCATCAAAGAATACAGCAAGCTTATTAACTGTTTCAACATCAGCTAAGCCAGGATACTTCTTCTCAATAGCACCAGCTGCTTTAGGTAATAACTCTCTTGCTCTATTTAATATATCTCTTGATCTTGAATTACCAAATTCTTTATTGGTTTCCTTTATATAGAACGCCTCATTAGCTGGAGCATACATTCTGATAGCATCAGTCTTCACTCCAAAGATATCGAACTTACTACCACGTGTTAAGTCAATGCCGAACATAGATGTTACTCTACCCCATATAGATTCAGGTAGTACATCTAATTTCTCCATTCGTTTAGCCTTCTCAAATACTTTATATATTCTTTCAGACTCTTCAAAGACTGTCATAGCTTCTATTGGATCATTCATATATAAATATGCCTGTTCAGCATACTTGTCCAGCATATCATAGAATATTCTCTTTCTCTCACCTGTCATACGTTCGATAGCATGCTCAATAGACTCTCTATTAAGCTCTGTTACTTCTCCAGTATGTCCTGTAACATTAGCTATCACGTCTGCTGCAGCTCTTAATGCTCGATCTGTATCAAGGTTTCTTATTTTAGGACCATTAGCAAGAGACATAGTCAATGCTTTAAATACATCGTCAGTATACTGCTCAAGATCTTCCATCTTCTTTATCTCTTGTGGTACAGTTAAATCACATACTTTACTCATTTGCCCCCCTAACATTCTATTGTTTTGTTGATTTGAGTAACACCTAATGGCAGTACACTACGCTCATTAAAATAATTTATTTTTGAATTTACTTCCTCTTGACTAAACATATTAAAACCATGTTCATTATAGTTGCCATTATTGTCAAGCACAGATTTCAAATAATTAATATTACTTGATGTTAAACTTAAAGCATTTAGCTCAGCATACTGTGAACTTGTATGAGTCAATGATTTTATCAACGACATATTAACAGCTCGTAATAAACTCTTCTGAGTCTCTGAAGCATCACTCATAGCCTCAACCATCTTATGTGTCAGGGTGTCAAAAGAGATACTTTTACCGTTCTTATCAACTAAGTAATATGATTGTTCAACTGGAACACTTTCAGCGTCATTAGGGGCTATAATTAGACGTTCAGGGACCTCTAATATGTTGTGCATTACCTTGCTTGATACATTGATATCCATCTTAGTTAGTAAATTAGAAATGTTCTCACGATCTACAGATGCTCCTATTCCTATATCAGTTGATAGAAGAATATCTGACATATAGTCAACAAGACCATTAAAATGTTGTATATTAGAATTAAGAAGTATTTCACTCTTCTTCATTACATCAGCTACCTTACTCAAGGCATCATGTCTAATATCTTTGAAATTGTTTCTAAACATATCATGGATCTTCTGAGTATTTTCTAAATTAGTATGGAACACACCAAACTCTTTTGACATCTCATAGAGTGCAATAGACTGAGGGAACTTCTTAGCATATTCAGTATGTAATTTTTCAGGGAAGTTCTCACCTAATCTCTTTAGCTCATGAGGTCTTGAAGCCATACCTTCTCTCTGTCCATCAGGAGCTTCAATACTAAGTACTGCTCTGAATGTAGGAGGTAACATCTCTCGATTTTTAGCATACTTAGAAGACATATGAGATATATCCTTTAACTCTTCTAACGTTACAGTTGAACCACTTCGATCAATCAACTCACTTATCTTTTTCATATCACGTAAAGTATCATCATACTCTGCTCCAAACTTTTTCATAATACTACTCATCATCTTCTTAGCAGCAGTATGATGAGTATTTGCTACAGTTACTTGATTACTGGCTGATTCATTAACAGAAGCAATTGATGATCTCATGGCTTCTCCGAGATTTTGTGTTTGGAAATCCCCTATTGCTTTTAAAATTCTATCTTCAATATCCTCTCCAAATCCTAAATCACCAGCATGTCTTTTTGGAATAGTCAATATAGATGGGGTTACTTCAAGCTTGCCGTTATTAATCCATACAGCAGATGTGTCAAAATTTCCAGCAAGAAATAGTTCTCTTTGACTTGACATTACATCTGTTATTATGTTGTCTTTATTACTATCTATTTCAAGTAATGCTTTAACAAGACCTGCACTTGGGTTACTTGTAAACGCTGAACTAATCTGATCGAATATATTATTCGCTGAACCTAACCTAATATCATCTTCAATAATATTTGAAGAAAACTTTGTGTTACCCCCTCTCTTTAGAAATTCTTTTAATTCATTACGGGCTGTATGATATGAGGGGACCCTATTATCCCTACGAAGAGTCTCTCTAACATTCTTTTTAAGTAATTCAGCACTACTTTTTGAATCAGCTAAAGCATAGGATACTAATGATACTCCGATCTGATTCTTACTTTTATCAACTAATGCTACCATATATGATTCATTTATTGAATCAAGTTTAAATGTTTGGAATCCAAGTGAGTGTCCAAGATCCTCGAACCCCATATGAGGAGTTAATCCTGAAGATATAGTATCTTTATCAATAAGAAGCTCTTGCCCTTTCACCATCTTAAACGTTGAGTATCGATGAGTTGCTAATGGAGTATGCTTGAAATTCTTTGAGTATGTTTTATATAACTGTTTAATATTTTTATTGAGCTCTAAAAGTCCTGAATCTCCATGTTCATCAGCGTCTTCCATAATCTGAGTTGTAACATATTCAGTGTTTCGTGCAAGCATAGCAGAGTTCGCTGCTTGAGTCTGGAACATACTCTTTATTAGAGTTGCACCAAGCTGTAATGTATCAGACTGTGCTGTATATGGTCCAGGATCAGAAGCATGTAACATGTTACCCATTACGTCAGCTTTCTTCATTTGGATAATCTTCTCTGTATATGTTGATATCCTCTCAAGTAATGAATTAGGTCTAACATAGTCAGCACCCATAAGAGTATTAAGACCTTTGTTTACTGCATCCATTAAGTTCTTCTTATTTACTTGAAGAATCATACCTTGATCACCGTCATAGTCTGATCCTTTTTGCCATGCAGCATGTGAATCAATAAAGAACTGTCTTCCATTTCCTTTATTTAAAACTTCTTTAATAGGCAGTGCAAGCAAGTGAGTAATAGAGTCAGAAGGAGTTCTACTTAATACAGACATGTATATAGGCTTAGCATTAGGATTACTTAATTCTGATCCTTCAAGCTTTATTAATAATCCAACTTTTTCATTAGCTAAGAAGTCCATAATACTACGCATCTCTTGTTCAGAAGGAGTAAAGTTATTATTTAAGTTTACTATGTTTGCAGCGAGACCAACTAAATGACTATTCTCTGGCTGATTAAGAAGTGTAGCATATTCTTGTTTAGTATTTAACATTAAGATTGAATCTGCTAACGACTCTATTGTTACTGCTATCTGTCCTTTCATTTTAGTATCACTATTCATAGTAACATTATTTAGTTCAGGTAGATCATCAAAGTTAAATAATAATGAATTACTTCTGCCAATAGGTTGGGCAAGTGCTTCAGATCCTATTATTGAATATATTCCTTCAATAGCAGGTTTATCAGCTTGTGCTTTAGTCATGTTAATAACTTCAGCCATAGATGTATTAGGATCAATTAATCCTTTAGCATATGTTTCTCTAACATTATTGATATATGATTCTGTATCAAAAGGATTACCAGCAACTTGAAATGGATTCATCACTACCTGTTCAGGATATGCAGTACGATCTAATGCTCCTTGCTTAGCAACAGCGTGTAGTCTTAATGACCTAAATACGCCTTGCCTGATCTCATCACTATACTGAGATAAATCAACAGTGAATCCAACGTGATTAACATCATTAATAACAATTCTTTCACCAAGATATTGATTCCCACTAAGAGCATTAATTATAGATAAGGTTTGTTTATTGGTTAATTTTAAGTTATCAGTATATATTCTGATAGTGTTGTCATCTATCTGAGGATCTACCTCAAGTGAGTTCTTGCTAAGACCTCCAAGCAATCCACTAATTCCAGATATCTTAGTAGCATTATGTCCAGGTAGTCCCATCATATACCCTATTCGAGCACTCATTCGCGGTGATATTTTTACTGAACCATCACCATGTCGAGGACCAATAGATCTATTCGTATCAGCTTCAACATATTCAATTTTAAGATCAGAAAACTCTCTTGCCATTGCTTGAACAAAGTTCTCATCTGGAATATAGTCTGTGAACATCGCATTCACACGTTTAACAGCATCATAATCAGGATTAGCTACTAATAGTCCATCCATTGCTGCAGTTGCTAAAAGACGTGCTTCTTTGGACTGTGGAGTATTCTTTTCATCTCTTTTAATATATTTATAAAATTTTTCTGAAGTAACTTCTTTGGTGCTAAATGACCTAAACACTTCGTCACGTTGACCATACTTATCAGGACTCAATCTGTTTGCGGGGGCCATAGCATTGTTAAGCCGATCAATAAATGATTGAATATAACCATAAGCTGCTGAGCCCTCAACATAGTGATTTTGAGCATCAATAACTGCCCCAATTATTTGATAAAATGGCACCGAGTCAGGAGTCTCAATAGAGTCTTTAACAAGTTTTTGTAAATTCTCTATAGGATTTTTGTCTATATTTTTTAACATTCTTTCAGCAGCTCTAACAAAGGTTATCACTTCTGGTGGTTGTTGATTCTGTGGCAGACTATTTGAGGCTTTTATTACTGTATTAAGCATAGCGGAACCCGTAATCTCATCCACCCCAGATATAGATGATTCTGTTTGACCAAAATTATCGAGTACCATATGATTAATATTATTTAAAATTGAGTTAATATTATCCGCCATTGTTTCATGGATGTTTTTTATTTGATCAGGTTCATTAGCATCACCTGTTGCAGGATAAGAATACTTTTCAAGAGCTGTTCTTGCTCCTTCAGCAAGTTCTATTATGTCCGCATCCATAAAGTAAGGTGGAATAATTTGCTCAGCAAATTTATGCAGTACTTCATCTATCCCCCTCTCTATGGCTGGACCTCTATCTCCCCAATGGTTTACCATTCTGCGGAATGCAGGAGCATATGTAGGGTCATCTATGTTTATGCTATATCGAGATTGAATAATAGGTCTTAAATCATTCCATACTGTAGCAAAATCTCTGTCTGATATTCTGTCTGAATAACTAAGATTACGATTATTGAATATGCTGTGAAGTAAGTTATCGACATCAGCATATTCAGCAGGAGTAAAATTAAGATTGCGAAAGTCATTAACTAATTCACGTTGTTCAGCTCCATATACTGCTGCTTCCGCAGGTCTTTTGTTTACTGTTCTTGCATCCATTCCAGTGATAGATAACATTTCAGATCCATTAGTAGCGAATACATGAGTTAAATGCTCTGTAAACTTCTCGTATGAATCTCTGTCAATTGTCTTGACAGCCATCGCACCATTCTCACGAACTCTATATACTCCAAGAGTTAGGTCAAATAAACTTTTTATTGAGAACTGATTAAAGATTTCCTCAGATCCAGGAGTAAAAAAAATACCTAATCTTGTAGCAAGATCTTGCCTAAATAAATTCCATAGATTATTATATCCCCCTTCATCAAGCCTGCCTATAGCAGTGTAAGTTCTATCATATTCACCACGAATCTCTGCTAATGCTGCAATAAGATTATCTCTATTAACAATTGTAGTATTATTTATTAATAGATCTCTATATGCACGTGTATACGCCTGAATCTTCTTGGGGTCAGTAGACTGATCTCCTGTTACCTTGAAGAACATGCCTCCCATTGATGCTGTACCTGAAGCAGGTAATCTTGCAAAACCTTGCTCGTTAAGAAGCCTGGTAACTGATTCTTTTTGAGCCTCAGTCATATTATTAGATTCTTCTAAACTAATCGTCATCATGCTTTCAGACTGTGTTACTTTACCAGTCTTATTGATTGCAGCCAGCGCTGTCAAATATGCTTTATCTGTACTACTAAACTTAACCTGGAGAGTTCTCATGATAGAGTTCTCCTGATACTGATGTACCAACAAATAGTTTATTAAATCATCGTTTCTTAATTCAGACCTTCCCTTTAAAGTAAGGTATCTCCCAACTATCTCTCGGGAAGTATCAATGTCATACCCTGTTGCTATTGCCATACGTGCAACGTTAATAGCTCCATGTACTTGTTTAATCCTCTTGACTCCTTCATCAATAGGCATAGTCTTGTTATTTATGGTTACCGCTCCAACATGTAGTATCCTATCTGTTGTGTTAGCTTCTCTATACGAATTATGAGAATCTATTTCACTACTTGTTAATCTTGCTATCGAAGCATTTGCTATGGTTGTTAATACATCTTTATACTCTTGAACAGATAAATTATCTGGCATATAAATATTTATTTCATCGTTATCAGCACCAGAGTTAGGAGTGAAGTCAACTCTAATATTATGTCCTATGAGAAGACTGTTAAGCCTATCGTTAATAGCTTGAGTCTCTTTAACATTTAATCCATCAGCTAACTTATTGATATAAGTACCAACATATCCTCTCATCATTTCAGTTGTTAATGCTGAGCTCTTATCTGGATCATCAAGAATCAATGTTACAATATTACGGTTAAGATCTAATTCTCTTGTATGAATAGCCTCATCGTTAATATAGATAGTTGTACCTGCATTTTCTACAGGGACAACACTTATCGCATTAGCTTTACGTAATGCAAGCTTTCTTGAGAAGTTGTTATCCACACTTTCTGAGACAGTTACAAAATCTTCTAATACTCTTTCATTTGCATCAGCTGTTGCAATGTAAGCTGCAATAGTAGATTTATTACCCCTATCTACTCTCATGATACTTAATATATCTGATAGCCCTTTAACATCTCCTAAAGGGATATCATACATTGAGCTAATACGATTAATAAGATGAGTTTCAAATTGTTGGTCAATGCCGTTTAATACCATACTAACTGATTTAAACCTCTCAAGAATACTATCATACTGAATTCCCTTTATCCTGTGACCTATAAGTTTCATCATAGTGATAGCTTCATGCTGTGCTTGGAATGCTTCTTGTATTCTAATCTCTTTCTTCATTGATTGATTAGATGCAACTGCTTTAGCGATATCTAATTTATTAATAATGAGATCAACCATCGATGTTCTTAACTCTCGTATAGTTTTATTCATTATTTCATAATCATCGCCTGTTGTTGATTCAGGAGTACCAGGTAAAGAAGCTAATATTCTTTGAGCAGTAACCCCTGCTGACTCACCAATAAGAGTACGTACAATGTCAGGATCAAGTCCTTGTGCTGACGCAACTAAGTCAAATAGTGTATTAGGATTCTCAATTCCTTGCTGCTTTATTCTACCCATTACGCCATTAAATACAGACTGTTCTCCTGGGGTTAATGTTGGATTCTGATAGTTATCATATAGTGTACGTAATGTGTTTATTGAATCGATTGTATTATCTCTACCAAAAAATGTTAATGATTCTTTGGTAGCATTATATAGTCCACCAAACATCTCATCATTAATCTGTATATCTCCATCTTTAAGAGTCTTATCTAAATCAACATTAAGAACACTTGTGATAATGTTTTTCATTCTATGAGAGAACTCACGTGAAGCATCATCATTGTCTCCTATATGGATACGTTTAAGATACTCATATGATTGCTTCGCGAGAGCTTTATTATGTTCAGTTGCTCCAAGATGAGTTCGTAAGTATGTCTCCATTGTATTAGCAAAGTCATCATAGTTATCACGATCAAGATGTATATTATCTTCAAGCATAGCAAGATTAACTGCACCTCTTGCTGCGATATTAACACCATAAGGGAGAGGAGATCTACCTCCTAATATATCTGCTATATCATGTATATTATTTGCTGAGCCAGCGAATGCACGAGACATAAATGTATCCTGTGCTGTATTCGCCCCACCAGTAAAGAGTCTAAACATTAGATTAGTTGCTAACTCTTGAGAGATAAACATAGATGAATATAATTGAGCAGCTACTTCTGGGTCAGTACCTCGCAAGGATAGTACACCATCTTTATTATAGGCTAAAAGAGCCATATCCATGCCTCTAAGCCCTCCAGGATACATAGTATTAGTTATGTCAGCTGTGAACTTAGCAATGCCAAATAGCTTCTTATTCTGTTGAGATAGGTGACTAAACTCCTGAGCATTCTTCTTAAACCATTTCTTTGTGAGAATAGGAGCTATTGCATTTGGATCAGTTTTAGATAGTTTACCTATCACAACATTACGTGCGAAGTTCATGCCAATATTATTTACTACTCTTCTTCTATACGCATCCCATACACTACTTGTAACAGTTTCAGCAAATGATTTTGCATCTCTTCCTTCTTCTAATGCACGTTGTTTTTCAATCTCGTGCATCTTAGTGAATACGTATCGTTGCATAGTTGATTCATGGAACGCATCACCCCAACCAATTCCATTAGAAGCATAGTTAATTGAGTTGAATACAGCATAGTCTATTGCAGTATCGTACGCAGTCTCTAATCCTTGATTAAGTATCGGCATCATAGCAACATGAAACATTCTTCCTATTCCACTACCAGGACTTGAAGTATCCTCAACAGCTCTAAGTAATTGTCTTAAAGTAGTCCTATCTCCGAAACCTGGAGTGCTATGCACCATTGCTTTAGATAATCCATTAGATATAATATGTGATAATGATTCAGCTGCGAGTGTTGTAAGCATCTTTTTACTTCCAAATTTAAATTCATCAGCGAATCCTGTACTCATTGAATACTCTCCAAATGTGTTATTTACGACATTTAATGCAGTCAAGGCTGTACGAGAGTTAAGCCATGTGGATTGAAGCGTATTTACGGCTGTTGCAGACGTTGCACCACCTGTTAAGTATGCTAATAGAAACTGTTCTCCTATAGGTAATACAAATGCTCCTACATTAGCAGACATTCTACCCATCTCTTCAAGCATTTGATCTTCAGCACTTGCAGTATAGAAATGTTCTTTAAGTGCAGCTTGTCTAAAGTTCTTTGATAATGGATTAAGTTTACCTTCAATAGAATCTTCGATCAACAATTTAGTAGCTATACTACCAATGATAGTATTACCTAATGCTATTGTTGACCATTGAGCCATTGACCCACCTATATTAACATTATGTGTAATCTCTGAATAGTATTTCTTTGAACCATCAAGGCTTCGGATATAAACATCTCCATCAGCATCAGCAGTAGAGAAGTTTCGTATCGCCATAGTTCTTTTATGCTCACCGTCATTACCTAATATTTCATTAACAAGAGTATTAGATTTACTCATGATTTCATTATATGCTTTATTGCTTCCTATTATAGGGCTTAATCTATCATAATCAGATACCATAGAGGTAGCAATATTATATGCTAATGCTCTACGTGCAGCCTCTCTGGGATTATCTTTAGCCTCAGAAGCAGTCATTCCTAACTGACTATGATTAGCTATTGCAGAGTATGTGAGTATAGCACCTGTCCCAGACACTGACTTGTAATCATCCATTTTAACAGTGTCAAGTAGTTCATTATACACTTGACCTATTCGTTCTTCTTTACTCATATCTCTTTCCTTTACTTAACCTTGTATATCCCCATTAAGTCCTTAAACTTGATTCTTATGTCTTCCATTTCTCTGTCAGTTTGTTCTATTTTATTTCGTAACTCTGCTATTATATTCTTACCTTGAAGGCTATTAGCTAATTTTTTATCCATATTAGTCATCTGGTTGTAGAGACCCTCTTTTTCTTTTTCATATAGTTGGTACGATCTGGTTAAAGCTTCTAACTCTTTTTGAGCTTGAACCTGTACACCTTGTGCAGCTGCAGTAAATGCTTGAGCTTTATCCCTCTTCATTGTACCGACTAAGTATGCTGCCCCTTGTGTGAATGTGTCCATATTCTTCATCACTTGAGTTACTTTATTAGCTATATATTCTTCAGGGTTAGTCTGTATTAACGACCTTACATATTTCATTTGTTCATACTTATCATTAGCATCTTTAAGTAATTGTTCAGCACCAGGTACTCCTGCTTTAGCAAGATACATTGCAGAAAAAATAGAGTATGCAGATGTCTTAATTCGTCTGTCAAGATCGTCTTTTTCTCTTTTAATACTTGCTTTTGTTGGTGTACCTCTCTCTATAATCTCATGAATCAAATTAAGCATCTTCTGAGCTTCATGATTATCCTCAAAGAGGGTCTCATATGATTGAAGATTAACTATTGCATTAGCTATATTCGCAGCTTCTTTTTCCTCATTCTCAGCAAGACTTGTTTCTGGCTGATCTTTATCTTTAAAGAGGGCAGGATTTATGTTTAAGAGATTCTTATGAATACTCATCATTCACCTCCTTTGCCAAAGAAGTTTTTAAAGAATTCTCCTATAATAGCATTTGTTTTTTTAATAGATGATCCAATAATTTTCCGGACAGAACTTTCATTGTCTAAGATATCAGAATTATTAGGATAAAGACTAAACACATCATCAAATTCTTCAATATGTTTTTGCATGGCTTTTGAGTGACTATCAATAAGGTTTGATATTTTTTCATATTGTTTTTCAGCAGCTTCTATATCCATGTTTTTATATTCATCGACTTTTGCATTAAATGCTTCTTCAAAACCCTTCTTATTATTTTTATATTTGTTTTCATTTTCTTTAGCCCACTTCTCAAGTTTTTTTCTTCTTTCGTCTGCTTTAGACTCTATATATGTTTGAATTAAATT
>JAKPKF010000330.1 GCA_029553845.1 bacterium
TTCATCACCCTTATTTATTCCTCTGTTTAGCAGTATATATACTGCAATTCTCAAACCTTCATTCTCTCTTTTGAGTAGTTTTAGTATGTCCATCTTCTTTTTCCTTAAATAATTTATCTATCCAGTCTTCTGTATAGGCAAGTTCCTCAACTTCGTATGTTCCGTCTGTCTTAAAGACTACGACTGCTATGGGCAATTCTTTGCCAAGAGCATACCTATACATACTTAACTGGTATGAGACCTCTTTTATTCTCTTTGGGTCTCTCTTGTAATTTCCTTTCCAAGCACCGTATGTTTTCCAGTCCATCAGGTATTCTTTATCCTTGTAGTTTACTATTCCATCTAGTGTTCCAGCATACATGAACTCATCACAGAACACAGTTACCTCTGACTCCAACACTTTATATGTGTCTGTGAAGTCCTGTACGCCTCTGTAAAGCCCTTCTTCTGCAACCCCTACTGTTGGAGGGTCTAAGTAAAGAACACCCCTTGTCTTGTTGTTAATCCAACTTGACACCTTGCTTCCAATAGATGACGACAAGGTTCTTATGTCGTCTGGGTTATACCCCTGTTGTTGACACCACCTTTCAAAAGCCTCTTTATTAAAAGGAAATATCTTTTCCAACAGGCTTGTTACAGACTGGTATTCTTTTCCGTCTTTTATGTAGTGTCTCATGTCATTAGTGCTTAATTAAAATGGTAGGTCTTCGTCAGTTATAACATCATCTTTTTCTGCTAACTTCTTTTTTAACTCTGCATTTTCCTTTTCAAGTTCTGCTACCCTAGTTCTCAGGTCAACCTTTGGCACTTGAAAGTTCCAGTATTCTCCGTCGTTGATTATCTTTCCAGTTATTGTGTCTCCAACTTTCCAGTTATCTGCTACTCCATCAAAGTCTAACATGGATAGTTTTCCTGTAAACTCTAAATCTTCTATTGAGTATGGGTCAATGTCAATAAGAACCTTTTTGAAAGGCTTACCTGCTTTTGTTACCAATGGAGAACCATCTTTCTTTGTATCAAAGAAAGCAATTTTCTCTATCTTAACATCTTTTATATTAAACTCCTTCATTTTCTTTTTCTTTATAATTTATATCATGATAATTTATATTATGCTTATCACACAGGTCTCTCAACCTGTAAATCTCTTTACTTGCCTTTGCCAGTTTGTCTTCATACTGTTTAGCAAGTTCTACTTGTATCTTTTCAACAACAGAAGACTGACCCTTTAACACCTCATCAGAAAGTTTGTTAATGTAATCGTTTACTATCTCTTTCATTTGGGTTAACATGAGTGCTTTAACAGCAGTCCAGTCCCCCTGTTCTATCTCATCACTTTCTATTTCCAGACCAACTTCCTCATTTGAATAAGGAATGTCTTTAATAGGTGCTTTTAGAACGAACCTAGATGTAATTTTCATATATGTTTATAGTTTAATTTAATCGTTGCCCTCTATTTCGTCCACACAGGCAGGGCATATCCCGTTTATGAGTAGTGCTTCTGGTGTGTCTGTTCCACACCTTTCGCATACTCCCATGGCGTCCTTCGGAACTTCCTCATATCCACAGTCATCACACACAAGGAAGTCATGTTCGTCCCTGCGGACATTGTCAGAGCCACAGTTTGGACAGATGTCTTCTATAAGACTGTCAATATCTTCGTCGTCTTCTCCTGTCCAGCCATATCCACCATAGTCGTCATAGTCTATTTCAATGTCATCTCTGTCAAAGTCTTCGTCTTCCATTTTACTCCCCTTAATAATTTAGATAAGTGGGGTGATATGTTAAGACCTCACCCCTAGGTCTCCCCTTGTTTTAAGTCTGTAATTAGACTAGAAGTTTATAGTCATTTCGGACTTATTCTACTCCTTAAAGTCTAGGTCGTAGTCGCCATCTCTTAACTCCCTGTGCTTAAATACATAATGCCTTGCAGATAAATCAGGTGGTATTTCAAAGTGCCTAGTCTCCTTTGTTCTTATCAGCCAGTCAAAGTATTCTGCATATCTTTGCGCCGTGTATCCTTCTAATTGTGGCGATGTGTTAATCTCACACACTACTGCAATAGGAAGAAAGTGGTCAAGTGGGTCAGACATTATGTCCACAGCACCGAAGTCTAAACCAACCACTTCTAAGGCTTCTACTGCTAGGCTTACTATCTCCTTTCTATATTGTTTCCAAGGAATGACCACAAAAGAGTAGCCATTTTCATAGTTCCAGTTCTCTCCGACATGTTCAAAAGAAGTTTGGACTTTCTCCTGAACTAAGAGAACCTTACCATGTCCTATATGAACTCTATACTCATGAGTTTTGGGATAGAGCCTAGACCCATAGGGATTATCTAACCTGCTAATTAGGTATCCCTTATCGAGAACATCTGATATATTGTTAAAGAGCAGAAAGTCCTTACCCTTCTGGTGAGTAGCAGGTCTTACCACAAGAGGTAGGTCTTCGTAGGGGTCAACTTTTGTCAGGTCAACAGGTTCGGGAACTGGAATATCGTTTTCATCTAACAACTTTCTAACAACCCCTTTGTCTTTTATTTGTTTTATGTTTTTATTATACACCACTTCACTCTCCGTGTCAACTGAGGCTGAACACCCCCACCTGATTAAGACATCTGCGTAACTAGGTGGTCTTGTAGTGAACCTATGTTTACTTAACCTATACCATAGTGGTGAAAGTTCATTGTCCATGTAGGATACAACTTCGTTTATGGTATCCTTGCTTGTTGTCTTTGATAGTATTATGTTCATATTTATATTAGATTAAATTAAATTATGCTTCTTCTTTCTTATACCCTTTTACTAGTGTTGCGAAGTATCCGTAGCTTCTTTCTGATATAGGCTTCCTTGCAAAGTAGTATCCACGGTGGTCGTTCCTATAATTCTTTGATATTCGTTTAACATTTTCTTCAAACTCCTTTTCTTTATCTTCCTTTATCTTTGGAACTTTTATTACTCTCTCTATCTTGTTTTCCGTATAGACAAGTGCATCTCTATCTATGTAGTTAGTGTAATCTACGAATGCCTGTGCCTTTATCTTTAACCTCTCATCACTTATTCTCTTGTTGAGTATCTTGTATAGTTCGCTATTCTTGTCTAGTAACAATTCTCCAACTTTAAGGACATCTGTTTCCTTGTTCTTAATCATATATTCCACTAGTTCTAGTCTGAATAGCAGTTGTTCCTTATTCTTAACTGCTGGGAATATTCTAAACTCTAAGGTTTTATCTGTTATGTTAATGGCTTGTCTGTGTCCCCTTTCTAAATAACTATCAACTTCCTTTGCCTCACAATATTCATTCATTGCCCTATCTGGATACAGCCCATATAACAATGGAAGATAACCCCTTATATCCAGCAGTATTTCGTATGGTGTTCTTTCTGTATCTGACACATGTATATGTCCACCACATCTTGCAGTTGTCTTTGCACCTAGCAGTTTACTTATAGGTTCTATTCTTGCATTTATTTCTGTAACATCTAACGGGTATATTGGACTTATCATTTCAAACCCTATATCCCTATTTAATGAGCCATCTCTTTCTATTATCCAGCCAGTTCTTTCTAACACTTCTCTTGTCTTTGTATTATGAACCCAGAAGTCGTCTTCCTTTTCAACTTCTATTCCTACCCTGTATCTGTATCCATCACTTTCGTCCCTTCTTCCCAACCCACTATGATATTCTAATATGCCTCTTATTCCAGAACACCTTTCGCACAGAACCCCTTCTGTATCTCTAAGTGGGTATCCACACCCTCTACATCTAGGTAAACTTGCACACTCATTACAAACAAACCTATTACCAATAACCTTACCATCTGACACTCTAACTTCTTTTCCACAGTCGCTACATTCTTCAAACTCATGCATACATAATGGACATACGGTCTTTCCACCTAAAATCTTTGAGCCACACCCTATACACTCCCTTTCTACTAGACCTATTCCCTTTAATATTCTAAATGTTTCTTCATCTATTGAAATAAACCTGCCAAGAGATGAGAAGTATACCCATGCATAATGGGGCTTGTTTAGGTTTACCATTGACTTACCTTTTTCAACTTTATCAACCAAGATATTTAAGTTATCCTGTGGATAATACTCTCCATCATCATTATCATGTACCATTGTACAATAAGGCTCTCCGTAATCATCTTCCTCATCTGTTTCTTCTATTGTCATTCTGTTATCCAACCTACGAACCCTCTCTAACACCCTATCTATTGCAAGTTCCATTGGACTAGAACCTTGAATATGATAAACAAAGATACACCCAAGTCTAATATACTTTTCGTTTCCACCTATTGTTAATGTTTCAAAGTCTAGTTCTGGTATCTCTGATACTACCGTGCTTTTACCAAGTTCTGTTATTACAACCTTATCCTTTAATTCTTCTGTTAATCTTAGGTAGTTTTCCTTTTCATCTCTGATAACATTCTCTACCTCCTCTCTTACCGATGAACTTCTCCATCTCCATACAAACTCTTCCAAGTATCTTTGAACAGCCCTTTCTTTTAACTTGTCTAATATCTCTTTATTTTCCATTGTTTTATCCTTAAAAAATTAAATACAAGGCTCTAAAATACTTTTATATTTCTTCCATTGCTCTGACTTCAAGTCTATCTCCCCACCATCTCTTATTGTTTCGTTTGCTATTTCTAGGTCTGTCAAACATGAGTAGCATAATGGAACTCCCCATTCATATATTCCTTCTTCACTTTCTTCTCTGCTTAACTCACACCCACACACTTCACAGAACTCGCTGTTTTCTATACCATCAAAGATGTCGCTCTCATCATCTCCATCATCTACCAAGTCTTTTGTTCTAATATCCTTCAAGTAATTCTTCCTGTAATCATCATAATCGTTGTAGTATGGGTATCTTTCATCATCAAAGGTGTCCCATTTTCTTTTCTTTCCGTCCTGATAGGGATAGATAATGTTGTTTACTACTTCTACTGGGAACTTCAATGCTAGTAAGTCTTGCTTTGGTCTGCCATACATATCTAGTATTGTCAGCATATTGTTAGGAAACTCAAAGACTTCATCATTATTTGAGTAGTGATTTGCTACAAAGTGTAGAACATCTTTTACAGAACTAAACATAACTATCCCCATATCTCTTAATGTTAAGCAATAGAGTGGGTTGTCGTGTCTTTCTACATACAA
>JAKPKF010000335.1 GCA_029553845.1 bacterium
GGCTTTGGATGCGGCTTGGGATGCGGCTTGGGATGCAGCTAGGGATGCCGCTAGGGCTGCCGCTAGGGCTGCTGCTTGGGAGGCTGCTAAGGATGCTGCATGGGATGCCGCTAGGGCTGCTGCATGGGATGCCGCTAGGGATTCCGCTTGTTTGCATGCGGCTAGGGATGCCCAGTACCAGCATTTATTGGAAATGCTGGAAATTGAAAGCGAGGAAGAATGAGCGAGAAATCAGATTACCAGAAACATTTAGAAAGTATGTCTGAAATAGAGTACAAAAGATTGACTCAAGGTGATTGGTCAAGAAACGAAACTGACACTCGTGTCCGCTGTACGAAAGATGGAGAGTATCCAGAAGACAAGGAAACTGTGTTTGCCGAAATTCATGGTCAATACTTTGATGGCATAACACATAAACTTGATTTTGATAAGGACAATGGTTTATGGATAGATTATGATGGAGAAAATATTCCACATATCCCTGAAGAAATGACGGTCTACTGGCAACCACTTACCAGCTTGAAAGAGCAGTATGAGAAGCAGAAGGAGGAGGGAAACTGTATTTCATGTGGAGCTCCTCTCGAATAAGGGAGGGACATTAATCCTAAGATTCAGAAAGAAGGAAATTTATGGCTACAATATTTTCGCCTCAAGATCAAATTGTCTGCATTCCTCAGCATGTTCTCGAAGAAACATCAGGAGTATTTCAAGCATTGAAACATCCTGACGTCGAATTTGGGTTTGTATTTAAGGATGTTGGAGATCGAGGAGTATTTTGTCGTTATTGGTCAAAGTATAGTCCCGGAGAGCTTCGGACGAAATCTAATAGTGAATTAACTCCCCGAGAAAATGTATTTCTCTATATTTCAAGAGCTGATGATGTAATAACTCAAACTTGGAATACATATATAGAACCTCTTGAAGATTAAAAAAAATCTCTAAGAAACTCTAATGTTCTCTTAACCTGTCGCTAATGTTGATATTCTATAATTAGGTTATAGAGAGGAGAAAATAATATGAATGACGCAACTGAAGATTCAAAAGAGTCTCAAACTCTAGTAGAACCAATTCCTCAAGAAAATTCTGAGGAACTTGAGGTCATCTACCAAAATCGTCATGACCGACGAAAAGCTGCTAAATTAGCTCGACGTCAAGCAAAAGAAGAAGCTCAAGAAAAGAAAGTTAGAGAGGGAACTAATGTCTGATAATTTGTTTAACGAAAGATTTTGGTCGTATCGACAGCCTGCTTGGCATGGGTTCGGCTATATTAGTGATGCTCCGATGGGTGCCCAAGAAGCCTTCTCAACAATTACCCCCTACTCGGTATCTCTAGAATCTCTGATTACTGCTTCAGGGAACCTTACGTCTTACAGAGCAATTGTCCGAGACCCTGTTCCCGATGATCCTCAACCTGTTATTTTTGGAATCGTAGGAGGATCTTACGTTCTCGTTGAACCTCAAAGATTCTGTGAGATCTATGATGATACCATTGGTCAACCTATTGAAACTCTCGGAGCTCTTGGGAAGGGAGAAAAGCTTTTTCTATCAACTAAACTCCCATCCTGGTCTGTCAAGGGAGATGATCTCGATAATTATCTAATTACTCTCTGCCCCTATGATGGTGTCTCAGCAATCCTTGTATTTATTAGTCATGTTCGTCCTGTTTGTCAGAATACTATAAGGCTTGCTCGACAGCAGTCGACTGAAGTATACCGAATTATTCATGGAACTAATGTTGAAACTTATCTTGAAACTTGGATGTCAGGACTCTATCAAAGAGCTCTATCTCGATCGGAACATATTCAATTAGCTCTAGAAACATTAGCAGATCTTCAGATTCAAGAAGCTCAAGTTCCTCAAATTATCGATGAGATCTACCCAATCCCTCCCGAACCCATTAAGAATGCCCCTCCTGAAATCATGGAGAAGAGAGAAGCTGAATGGGAATGGGTTAGAAAGTCAGTTCTGAGATCCCGAAATGCTGTTCAAGCTCTCTTTTCAGGATTAGGGACCGGCTTAGATACTCCTGCAACAAAAGGGACTGCTTATGGACTTTTCCAAGCAGTTGCTGAGTGGGAAAACTATCGACCAACTTCTAATGAGGATTCTCGAGGAGCTAATATCTTATTTGGTGATCGGGGGAGACAGATTGAACGGGCTTATTCTATTCTCGAGAAGGGAGGGATTAGATGAATATTTCTCTTGTTAACGGAGGGACTTCTCTACAAATTGATCTTCATGATCTTTTTCGGGATCTGTCCGAGGAATCTCTTGAAGAACTAGCATCTATATATGCCTGGGAATCTGCTGCATGGAAAGCTATTATCCAAGAAGTTCGATCAGAATTTGCAGCTCGAGCATTTAACTCAGATCTCTACTATCTAAGACGAGCTTTCTTTGGGATGCCTCTTGATGAAGATGAAGAATCCCTAACTTCTGAAGAAGAATCTCAGATCATGAAAATTATGTCTCAAACATTCTCAAGCCTCTTAGAAGAGGTATCTTACCGAGTAGTCGAAGGAGACAAGTATCGTCGAGCATACTATTCTATTAGTGAATATATTCAAGAACATTTTGGCCATGATGCAGCCTACAATTTCAGAAAATTTGTTGTTGACCTTCCTGAGGTAGATAGTCTCCAAGTATCCCGAAGTGTAAGTGCCGATATCTCAAAGATGACTCAAGATACTATTGAGGAATGGAGCCAGACTCTAATCCAAATTATGAAACGAGCTTCTGATGCTACTCCTCAAAAATAACTCTTTTACGGTAGATTCTCGGTTACTCTTACCACGAGATATTCATACTATTAAGAATCTTCTAGGAGGGAGATTGGTAGGGAATTTTTGGTCTCTCCCTAAGAGATATAGTGTTTTACAAGAACTTCAACGACACCCTCTATCAATACCTTGGAGTCCTGAAGTCCAAGAGTGGTATGATCAAATTTCTCAAAATCAAGATTTCCCTGATCAAGCATCACAGCATCCGTCTTGGAATACTCTTCTTGAGTATCAAAAAGATGCTGTAACCTTTCTAACCAAGACCTCAGGACTTCTTGCACTAGACCCAGGACTTGGAAAGTCTGCTGTTTCTGTCGTAGCATCAGAACTGATTGAAGCAAAGAAAGTCTTGGTTGTATCACCTCTATCTCTTCTCTATACCTGGGAACGAGAATATCAAAAGTGGTCAAGAAATCAGCTCCCAACTCTATGCTATCGAGATAAATCTCTTACTCCTCTTGAAGAAGGATGGACAATTGTTAATTATGATCTTCTAGCAAGATCTCCTCATCTATTTTGGTCGAAATGGGATGTTATTATTCTTGATGAATCTGTAATGGTTAAGAACCGAAAGACTCGTAGATTTAAGCAACTCAAAACAATTGTATCTCGAGCCGAAAGAGTCTGGGAACTTTCAGGGTCCCCTGTAACGAAAGCTGTAGATGATCTTTGGAGTCAATTCCACCTTCTCTTTCCTCGAGACTATACAAGTTATTGGAGATTTGCCCAAGCCTACTGTATTATTGAGGATACTCCCTGGGGTAAGAATATCGTAAGTTCTAAACCCTATAGCTTTCCTGAAGAATTTCAAGATATCATGATGGTAAAGAGCCAACGAGATGTTCTTGATCTCCCAGAAACTCTCTACGAAACGATTGATATTGATCTATTACCTCCTCAAGAAAAGATGTATCGAGATATTCTCAAGAAGTTTCTTATTGAACTATCTTCCGGAGAAATCCTCCCCATTCAGTCTAAAGTTGCTCAATTGACTAGGCTTCTTCAAGTTAGTTCTTCAACGATTAATATTGATCCAGGAACTAATATTTCAGCAAAGCATCAGACTCTACTAGAACTCTTAGAAATTCAATATATTCAAAAGCCAGGGATCTTCTGGGTCTATTGGAAAGCATCAGCAGGTGCTCTCTATCACTTACTCTTGAATAAAGGATACTCAGTTCAACTTATTACAGGGGATACACCTCAAGAAGATAGGGATAAGTTTCTTCAACAATATAAGAAGGGAAAGATTGACTATATTATTCTATCTTTAGCAGTTGGGAAATATGGCTTGACTCTAACAAATACAAAGACTGTAGTATACGTAGATAAGACTTTTTCAATGGATGACTATATCCAATCTCTTCATAGAGTTAAGAGACTAGGATTAGACCATACAGTTCTAGTAGTATCTCTTCATGCAAGACATACAGTTGATTCTCTTGTTGAGGAAAATCTTGCGGGAAAATCTTTTGATCTTGCTCGAATTTCCAATGCTGATTTAGTTGAGTTATTAAGGAGCCTAGGAAGATGAGAAAATTGCTTGCTTTAGACCCTGGAGTGACGACAGGGTTTAGCATATTTAGTTGGGAAGTTCGATATACTTACAAGGCAGTTTTTCCTCTGGACTGGGGGAATTTATCAATTGAAGATCTTCTCCCTAAAATTGCATCACTACTAGAACAAGATTGCTATCATGTAATTTATGAGAATATCCCTCTCATTGGGGTTGGGAATCTAGGAGATTCTCTCCGAAAAGTCATGGGAATTATTCATACTCTAGCCCCTAAAGCAACAGTAACTAATCCAGGAGTCTGGAAAACGTTCCCCTCTCTAGAAAACCTTCCTACCCCAGAAGTAGAGAAGACAACTCTTCATCAGAAGGATGCATACTATATAGGGCTATGGTATATTATTACTCAACCTCCTAAGAATTCAAAGATTAGTTTATCTTTTTCGAATTTCCAATTATAATATAAGAAGGGATGATCAATGTTATCAATAGGTGTAACTGACTTACAGTATTTTTCAGGGTGTCGTCGTAAGTGGTGGTTAGAGAAGAATTGGAAACCTCCCAAGCCTTCAGCCCCCTACTGGTTTGGGACTGCTGTTCATGAAGGTCTAGAGATCTACTACAAGACTTTAGATCAAGATAAAGCAATCGAAGCAGCAGACTCCCTTATGAAAGATAGTTTGAATGACATTTCAGATGAATTTCCTGAAATCTGGGATCAAGTTTACGGAGAATTCGAAGATCTCTATGGACTGGTTCATGCAGTTCTTCAAAACTATTTTATTCGGGAAGAATCTGAATCTCTAATAGATCTATATGGAGAAGTTAGATCTGTAGAAGAAAAGATTCGAATTCCTCTATTCAAAGATCCTAAACTAGGACCCGTTTCTCTAGCAGGGAAGATTGATCTTGTTCTAGAAGATTCTAGAGGGTCTTGGATTGTTGATCATAAGACATCAGCATCCCCAATGGATTTTGGAGGTCTTGATGTTGATGAGCAACTGACAGGATACTCTTTTCTATTCTATAGACAAACTCAGACTCTTCCCCAAGGAGTTATCTACAATGTTCTAGTCAAAGATCTCCCCAACCCCCCAAAGATTCTGAAAGATGGATCTCTCTCCAAAGATATCTCTCAAAAGACTACATATAGTTTATTTCTTAGAGAGCTAGAAGAAAGAGGGATCGATCCTTCTGAAGAAGAATATAATAAAGTTCTTTCAGTTCTTGAAAGTAAGGGATGGAGCAGATTCTTTCAACGAGAGGGAAGTACTAGAAATCTAACAGAAGTTCAAGGATTCTTTACTCGAACGTTACGAAAAGCTCAAGATATCGTAGGGATTATGAAAGACCCGATGAAGAATGCATATCCGAATCCCTCGAACTATACATGTAATTACTGCCCCTTCTTGGGAGTATGTAAGAGTATGGAAGATGGAGGTGACTGGGAAAGAGTTTTAGAAGCTCGGTTTATTCCGAATGTTCGATAAGTTCTAATATGTTGCTAAGGTTCTCTTAACCTATCGCTAATGTTCATATTTTATAATAAGATATGAAAGTTAATTTACTTCTTAAAGGAGGATTACTCAATGAAGAAGTCAGACAAAATAGTCAAACCTGAGACTAACCGTTTTCTTAAAGCTCTAATCTTCAGCCCTGCTGGGCATGGGAAGACCAGGTTACTAGGATCTGCTAATGATGATCCTAGAACTTCCCCAATTTTACTCCTGGACTATGAAGGAGGGACATCATCACTTGTAGGTTCAGATGTTGATATATTCCCAATTCGATCCTGGGAAGATTATAATGAGGCCTATCGTATCCTTTCTGATCCAGAGACTCCCTATAAATCAGTAGGGCTGGACTCTGTTTCAGAGACTCATATTATGTCTCTTATGTCTCAATTGGATGGTAGTACTAGAACTCGAAAAATCCCCGATCTGTTAGAACAGGGAGACTATGGTATTGCTCTTGTTCAAATGAGACGATTACTTAGAGCATTTCGAGATTTACCAATGCATGTCTTTGCTTCGAGTTTAGCAAAAGATGATGTAGACCCTCGAGAGGGGACAGTTAAAAAACCGGCTCTTGCGGGGGCAATGGCTGATGAAGCACCGGGTATCTTTGACTTGGTTGGGTATCTTGCAACTACTGATGTCACAAATGAATCTGGAGAAACAGAAACTCGTCGAGTTCTCATTATGCAAGGGTATCCCAAACTTCGAACGAAGGTTCGAGTTCCTCAGACTATTGATGCACCTAACGAGATTTGGGACCCTTCGGTATCCCTTATTTTAGACTCACTAGGATTCCCTCCTGCTGAGTAACCTTATTTAGCCAGAAGAAGGAGTATTCAAAATGGCACAATTTACATTAGATTTTTCAAGTGTTGAGGAGTTTGATCCCCTTCCTGCGGGAGAATTCCCAGTAATCATCGATCATGTCGAGTTGAAAACTGGGAAGGATTCTGGGAAGCCTTATTTAAACTGGGATCTCATTGTATCCGATGGTGATTTTTCAGGACGCCATCTATTTATGGCAAGTGGCTTGGGAGATAAAGCCCTTTGGAGACTCAAGCAAATCTTCGAAAATCTAGGTGTCCTAGAAGAAGAGATGGTTCTTGAAGTCGATGATGATTCAGGGTATGTTATTACTCCTGAACTTTCGGGACTGCCTGGAGTTGCTGTAGTTAAGAATGAAATGTATCAAAATCGAGTCCAAAATCGAGTTGATGATATCCTTTCTCCTTATGGAAGTGAGGTTGAAGTTCTTCCTCCTCCTGTTCAAGCTCCTGCGGCGAAGTCTAGTCCTTCTAGACCTCAAGGAGTCACTCCTCGTCAACCTGCAACAACCAAGCCAAAATTGAATTTGAAATAGTACTGTTGGAGAGCTAGAAGTAGCTCTCCTTTAATTCCCAAGTTCGAAAACCTCCTTGGGAAAATAAATTAAAACTAGGAGTTAAAATGTCAGAAAAGTTTGAACCTAAAGTCTTAGGGAAGCAGACTAGAGCTCCCAATGATGTTCTAGATACATTCCCAGCACCTTCTAAAGTTAAGATAGTGACTCTGGAAGGGACCGAATTTACGTCTCTCTGCCCTGTAACTGGGCAGCCTGATTTCCAAAAGATTACGATTCAGTATATCCCTCGTAAAAAATGCTTAGAATCAAAAAGCCTAAAGTTGTATTTATGGACATTTCGTGAACGAGGAGTTTTCTGTGAAGCTCTATCACAAGAAATTGCAGAACATATTCAAGCAGCTATTGAAGCTGATTCAGTAGTTGTAACTATTGAACAGAACCCTCGTGGAGGGATTGGGATTACTGCTACAACAACTCTTTTAGGAGAAAACTCATGAAATCAATAGGTAAGCTTGATGGTTGGATATACTTCGTGCTGTTTATTGGGACGATCTTTTTAGCAAACTACTTGATCTCTCATGTTGGTGTTCAATTTGGTCCTAATGAACCTCACCTTATTCCCGTAGGCTTTGGTCTAATGGCTCCTTCAGGAGTTCTAGCTGTAGGGATTGGGTTTACCCTACGAGATCTTGTTCAAAAAAGACTCGGAGTAAAGTTCTCAGCAATTGCTGTAGTAATTGGGGCAGGAGTCTCAGCTTTCTTATCTCCTGCTCTTGCTCTTGCAAGTGGAGTAGCTTTTCTTCTATCCGAAGGTCTTGATCTTATGGTATATACCCCTCTCAGAAAAAAGAATCTATACATGGCAGTAATAGGATCAAATATTGTAGGCTTAATAGTTGATTCAATTGTGTTCTTAGCTATAGCTTTTGGAGCTTCAGGACTAGACTTCTTATGGGGCCAGGTTGTAGGGAAAATGTATATGACTATTGCATTCTTACCTATAATTGCTCTAATTGACTATTTGGATAAGAAGAAAGAACTAAAAGTTCGAGGATACATTCATAGGTAAAAATCTAATTCTTCTCTCAGGAGGATTAGATAGTATGGTACTGGCAACGAAAGTTGCCAGTCTGTTTCCTCCAACAGATATCCTAGCGATCTCTATGTCTTATGGTCAGAGGCATTCTCAAAAAGAACTTCATGCTGCTCAATGGATCAGTGCTGATCTAGGGATTGATTTTGAAAGTATCATTCTACCTGAGATTATCTTTAGAAGGTCAACATCAACTCTAATTGATCCCTCTCAGAAGATGCCCCAAATGACCTATCAAGAAATTCAAGAAACTCAGGGAGTATCTCCCACTTATGTACCCTTTCGAAATGGTATTTTTCTCTCCATTGCAACAGCAATAGCACTTACTCGAGGGATTGAGAATGTCTATATTGCAACTCATGCAGAAGATTCTCAAAATTGGGCATATCCTGATTGTACACCAGAATTCAATGGATCTATGGCCAGTGCCATTTATATTGGTACTTATATGAGGACAAGAGTTCTAACTCCCTTTCAATGGATGATGAAGTCAGATATCGTTCGATTAGGCCTTGAACTTTCAGCTCCCTTTCACCTATCCTGGAGTTGCTATGAGGGAAGAGAGAAGGCCTGTGGGAAGTGCCCAACTTGTGTTGAACGATTAGAAGCTTTTCGATTAAATAATGCTATAGACCCTATTACATATGAAGAAGGGAACTAATATGTCTCAAGAAAATGATAAGTTCTTAGAAATGTATAAAAAAGCCCTCCAGGATGCTCAACAAATCGTTGAAGATCATTCTAACGATGGAGAGAACGAAGTTTTCTCAATTGATCAGATGTATCCTCATGGTATCCAAGATATCTTATTTATGATCTATCATAAAGTTACTAGAATTCTAGGATATCATAAGAAAGGGAATCATCTCAAGGTTGTTGACGAACTTCAGGATGTTATTAACTATGCAGGGTTTGGCCTTGCTTGGTATCTCCTTAAGGGAAGTCCTAAAGAGTAGGTGATAGATGACTAAATTCTCAATCCCCTGGTCGTTTACTAAAATCTTTCGAATCCTCTCAGTTGTTTCTACTGAACCCTTCTCTACCTCTTTTAGAGAATCCGTTACAGAGTATCCTCGAGTTCGATTCGTTCATCTAACCGAGAAATTCTTTCAACACTATGGGTGCTTTCTTCACTGTGCTGCATGTTGTTCTGATGTTTCTCTGGACTATATCCCCGAAGAAGATCCCGGAGAAAAGTTTCAGGGAGTCCCTCGACAAGAACTTTCTATTGGATTACCCTGGGGAGCATTCCCTCTAATTTCCTATCGTCCAGAAGGTCAGTATATTACTCAAAATCAACCAGATATTTCTGCTTGTGGCTTTGTTAATCCTGTTGATGGGAGCTGTTCTAGACACTCTAGTCGACCTTTGTCTTGTCAAGTAGAACTAATCAAGTTTTCTCATCTAAAAGATAAGGGGTATATCCATAAAAGACCTTATGGGAGGGGGTGGAACCTTACACCTCTAAATGGGATTAGAGGAGATATTCTATGTACCTTTAGTAACGAAATGACTCTAGAAGCATGGGATCAACTTAAGGATAATGATATCCCAACTCTTGAAAGGGTTCAAGCTTGGGCGAATCATTTTAGGATCCCAACTCACCTACCCCAATTTATTGATCATCTCTATCAAGTTCTCGAAACAAGGGAGATCAAAACACTACTAATATCAAATGAATAAAGGAACTTTATGAAAACATTACTTATTCCCCCCATCCCTCACTTAGACTTAGCTAGTGATCGGGAGTTTCACCTAACTTTAGCTCATCTCTACAAACACCCTCAATATTCTGAATTTTATCTTCAGGAAGCTCAAAAAGGGAAATATATCATCTTAGATAATTCTGCTCATGAATTTCAGGTTGGGGAGAGTGCCGAAAACTTACTAAGACTTGCTCTTGAAGTCCAGGCATCTGAAATAGTTCTTCCTGATCATCTTTTCGATGGGTTCGATACCATCGTTCGAACTAAGTCTGCTCTAGAGTATATTGGTACTCATCCTACAGATAGAACTTTTCAGTATATGATTGTTCCTCAAGGTCAATCTTTTGAAGAATACTCCTGGTGTCTATCAGCTCTTGTTGATGTTTATTTTGAAGCTCAAGTTTCATATGGAGAAATATTCCCTCACCCTCCTGTTCTAGGAGTTTCTAAAGACTATGAGATGTGGGAGGGAGGCCTTCTCCGAATTCTCGATGAGTTAGTTCTCCCTTGTAGTAATACTGAAATGCCTGTTCATATGCTCGGTTGGGGGAGAAAACTGTGGGATCTAGGAGTTATTGCTCAGAAATACTCCCATCTTCTTCGATCAGTTGATTCAGCAAAGCCGATTGTATATGGTCTTAATAATATTCGACTATATCCTGGTGAATATATTCCAAAATATCCCACAAGATCTCAATCTTATTTCTTTGATGAGATCTCAGAAGAAGGCCTTTCAGCAATTCAACATAATATTGAGATATTTGATATTCTTGTAGGATCAACTTCTCAAAATGATCACGATTTATCGAGTTGAAGGGTATCCAAATGATTGGTATTCTAAACCCTTCCTTTATAGAAGTACTCTTGTGAGAGAACTCTATGCTCAAGGATACCGATCATTTGAACTTATTGAAGAAGAAGTCAAGTCTCTAAGATACCAAGGGATTACAATTTTTTATGATCTATTTTCTCCAGAGAGATCTTCTTCTCCAAGTTATGGCTATCGAGGAAGAGTTCTAGAGATTGAACCTTCTAGAGTCTTTCTTTGGGAAGAAGATCTTCTCCCAGTCTATCGAGGGATTTGTTACGGCAGGAAGAAGTTCCAATTTGTATACTATCATAGATACTTACAGAGATGGTGGTCAAGATCATCGTCTCTACCACGAACAATATTTAGGAGAGGGTTAGATGACAATTGATAATTATTCGGGATGTGAAAAATGTCCTCTTCGAGATAGACCAACTCTTCTCCGAGAA
>JAKPKF010000382.1 GCA_029553845.1 bacterium
TTTTCTATTTAGTTGTTTATTAGGGTTTTCCAATGGATTATTGTTATTATTAAAGCACTCATAATACATGTAGCGGGTTAGTTAATCATAGTTGGTATTGATAGAAATGAATTCGGATTAAAGTTATTTATAGAGATACAAGAACTTCAAGGCAAAAAACCCGGAATATAATCCGTGGTTCTTTTCTATAATTTCAGGGTTATAGGAATAATTTACTTCAGAAGCAGCATTTTCTTAGTCTCAACTCTACCATTACTTTCTATTTTATAAAAGTAAACACCTGAAGAACAGATATGACCATTATTATCCTTCCCCTCCCAGACTATACTATGTTTACCATTGCTCATTTGATTGTTGATAAGTTTCTTTACCAGCTCGCCTTTGAGGTTGTAGATATTGAGAACTACATCTCCAGGTTTGGATAACTCAAAAGAAATAGTAGTTTCAGGATTGAAAGGATTAGGATAATTTTTTAAATTAAAGGTAATAGAAGGTAACTGAATAGAATCTTCTGCCTCCATTACCTGATTCAGGTCCAGTATATTTAAACCATAAAGCAAATTACAGGTATACAAATATCCATCTTTTATTATCATATCATCTGTATTAAGATTCCAGCTATATCTACAAACAAATTCAGGAACAGCAAGTTGAGTCTCAAATAGTGGTGTAAAATTCAACTCATTGTTTTGTAATTTATATAGGAACATTTTAGAGTTTTACTTTTACCTTATATTTAAGATTTTGGGAACGATTATATTGTTTATTAAACTCAGATTTATTGTCAATCTCTTTCTCATTTAGCTCTCTATCTGTGATGTTTTGGAGCCCTGCGGAGCTAGCGGAGCAGGGCTCCAAAACACCTGGATCTAAATTTCCACTCTCCTTCTCTTCTCGGTATGCTCTAATCTTCTCTAAGGGATTAGTAAGATAGATCCTCCCACTTGTCCATTCCTCAGAATACTTTTGTAATATATCCCCCATTAACCTATTACAGCTATTCTCGTTGGGAAATATCCGGATACATCTTTCTCTCCTCCTTAACTCCTCGTTTAATCGCTCTAATACATTGGTACACTTTATCTTCATCCAATGCTCAGGAGGAAAATTCAGATAGGTACTTATCTCCTCATAGTTCTCCTCTAACCATTCTCTAAGCTTATATTTACCTTTTTGTTCCGCTACTATCAGGAGATGCCTCCAGGCAAAATTAAACATCTCTTCCGTGCTAGCATTAACCACACTCTTTAATAACGGTATCAACCAGCTATGCTCTGACTTTTGTACCTTACCTAAAGTATTACGCATCCAATGCACCAGACAACGCTGATGTAATTGACCGGGAAAACACTCCATTAGCGCTTTATTTAATCCCTCATGGTCATCACTTATCCAGAGCTCACTATGTTGTAAACCTCGTTCCTTAAGACTCTGTAAAAATACCTTCCAATTATAGAAACTCTCTTTATTCCCTAAATGAAATCCCAATATATCTCTATGTCCATCTTCTCTTAAGGCTGTAGCTATTAATACTGCTGTGGATACCACCGCTCCTTCTTCCCTGACCCTGGTGTATACAGCATCCAACCATATATACACATAATTATCATCTAGTGTCCTTTCTTTCCATATCTTTACTTGCTCATCTATCTCTTGAGCACACCTGCTTACAACATTGCGATCTATATTTGCCATGCCAATCTGGTGAAATATATCCTCCATCTTACGAGTCGATACCCCAGCATAATAAGCCTCGCAAATTACTGTTACTAAAGCCCTATCTATTCTGTTATAGTGCTCTAAAATACTGGGATAATAACTCCCCGCTCTCAACTTAGGTATCTTTATCCATAAATCCCCTAAACCTGTCTTTAAGGGCTCTTTCCTCACCCGATAACCATTCCTGTAGTTATTCCGTCCTTCTCTCCTCTCATAGGACTTGGCCCCTATCTTCTCATCTAACTCTACCTCCATAAACTCACCTATGGCAAACTCCAGTAACCTCTGTAAATTAACCGGTGATATTTGACGAATTAACTTGACTAATTCCTCATAATTATCTTTCTTTCTCTTGGGTTGAGCCATGTTTCTTCTCCTTGTGTTTTTTATTTTATTAGTTCCCAACAAAACAATGAGTTGATTTTGGCTCAACCTTTTTCTCCTGCAGCCTTACCAATTTTACACCACTTTTGAAGACATAACCACAAAATAAACAAGAAGTTCTGGAAATGCTAAGAAAAAACCTGAGAAGAGACCGAGCTAAAAACAAG
>JAKPKF010000386.1 GCA_029553845.1 bacterium
CCTCGACCTCGACCTCGACCCCGACCTCGACCACGACCACGACCACGACCACGACCTCGACCTCGACCCCGACCTCGACCTCGACCCCGACCACGACCTCGACCACGACCACGACCATAATGTGTTTATATTTGCCTTCTGAATCATTTTTGTTCGGTTGGAAGTGTGTGTTTCCACGGGAAAATATCTACTATTGAATCAACACTTACGAAAGCATCACCAACAGGTTCTACTTCTGATAAATCTCCATCCTTGATTGCGTTCATAAATCTCCCACTATCTGCAACCCAAGAAGCATTTTTAAGTTGAAAAAATCTTCCAACAATTTTAACTACTTCTCCCACCAAGTGGTATGTAACAGTTCTAATAAAGAACTTTTTACCTATAAAATCTTCTAAAGTATCTATCTCTACTACTTCATCTTCAGATACTTGATCCTTTATTTTCTCCCAAGTCTCCTCAGATATTTCTATTGTCTTTGACATTTTTATCCTCCAAGTAAATTAAATAAGTTTGTACTCTCTCCCCTCTTTTTAGATCATCAGGATATAGATACATTTAAGGAAGCTATACCATTGTATAATCTTTTAAGCGTTACCACCTGCATTTTTAGTTTCCCTGCAACCCTCTACTGTACAAGCCCAGAAAGCCTTATAAGGTTTACCTGTTTTCTTGGACACTCCTGCTGGGTGTAATTTCATAACTATCCCGTGCTCTGGACACATATGTACACTTGACTTAGGTGTTTCTTCCAAAACCTTCTGTACAGTTCCCTTACCGTAATCCTTTAGTACCTGGTCATATATCATCTTAGCTTGTTTGTACGCTTCGGTTACTTTAGTAGCTTCTGCCTGTACATGAACAGTGTGCTTACCATCTGTACTCAAGAAAATTTCTATTTCCATGCTATCTTCCTCTAGGAGTCTGTCTATGAATTTCTCGTCCTCGTTAGACAGTCCTATGTCAAAATCCATATTTACTCCTTAAATTTTTTACATACTTCTTGGGGTCTTTTCTGTAATCCCCCCACTCATCCCAACTCTTGTATCCTTTCATATCTAGTGCTACTTTCTCAATGTCATACTTATTCTCTACTATTGGTTTTAATCCGAACATACATTTTTTGCAGTATAATCTGTCTAAATTATACTTTTCATTGAGAACCATCTCATAAGATGACAAATCCTCGAAACAATT
>JAKPKF010000387.1 GCA_029553845.1 bacterium
TGAGGATATTTTGCAGAAGTCTGTTCCAGAGATTGAGAGAAGGCTTTTGATTTCTAAGGATGTGAATGTAGATAGTGTAGTAAAAGAAATTCCGCGAAACTTTTCTTCTGTTGATGTTTCTCAAAATGGAGTATTGTAATGAGTAAGGATTTTTCCTTTACGATTACTTCTGAGCAGTTGACGAGGGGATTGAGGCCGTCGAGCGAAGCTCCAAGAGATTCAAAGTTTTTGGTGGAGTCTAAAGGAGCTATTGGCGAAGACGGTGTGCTTTGCGCGATTGATGAGTTGACAAGGCTAGCCACGGCGGAAGTGACTGATACCTTTCCGTTTCCTCAGCTTTTTGTTTTTACTAACCTGATTCTTGTTTGCGGAAGGCTGAAGATTTACGAGCTTTCTGCGGGGGCTCTTTCACTGAAATATACAGCTTCGACGAGTGGATCGACTTGGACTGCAGTAGATTTTTATAACTATGTTTATCTAAGTAATGGAAGAGAAGCAGTAACGAGGGATCCGGATACAGGAGTTTACTCTGTATCTTCTACTCTTCCAAAAGGAATGAGTATTTGTAATTTCAATGGGCAAGTTATTGTGGGATCTCCTGATGCTGTTGTTGATGGAGCAAGTCTTTCTGTAAAGGCTGGAGTTTTGAGTTTGACTACTTCACAGAGTGGAAGTTGGAGCTGAGATGGGAATTCTTAAAGTTCATAATGAAGATGTAGTTAATAACACAGGAATTTTTTTGAAGAATCCTGCAGGCGAAGCTGGAAGATACCTACTTGATTATAAATCAAGTAGTATTGAGTCGAGTGCTGCATCTGTATTTTCTGGCGGACCAGCTACTATGGTAATTACTAGTACTGGAGAAGTCCGAGGTTGGGGATTTAATCTTACAGGAGAAGTTAATCCAAATGCTTCTCCTTTGCAAGCGTACTATAATGGGCAAGGTGCTGTAGTTATTACTGGAGTAAAGCAGTTAGCTTGTGGTGCAGCTACTAGTCAGTATACAATGGCACTACTTAATAATGGGGATTTAGTTGGTTGGGGGCCAAATCCTTATCGTAACGTTAATCCGGACTCTGCAACTAATCCGTGGCTTGACGAAACTTATGTGATTCTTAGTGGCGTTGCTAAGGTTTCTTGCGGAGAATCACATACAATGGTAGTAATGAATGATGGAACTTTAAGGGGTTGGGGATATAACGGAAATAGACAAGTAAATCCTACCTCAGCAACTACTCCGTGGACTGATAAAACTACGGTAATTCTTAGTGGCGTTGCAGATGTTTCCTGTGGTGCTGAGCATACAATGGTGCTGATGGAGGATGGAACAGTTAGAGCTTGGGGGACAAACAGTAATAAGCAAAGTAATCCTTTGTCAGCAACAAATCCGTGGACAGATACTAGTAATATAGTAGTATCTAATGCTAAAAAGATTGCAGCAGGAGCATATCAGTGTTATGTTATAAAAGATGATGATACATTAGTTGACTGGGGCGCAAATACTTGGAAGTCCTGCAATCCACAATCTTCGTTAGGTCATTGGATAGATCCTACTATTACAATTCTTAGTGATGTTAAAGACGTTTCAGGTGTTCGACAGGGAGTAATAGTTCTTCATAATAACGGAGATGTTGTTGGTTTTGGGGCAAATTTTAACAGAGAGATTTATCCATATAGTAGTACTCGGCCGTGGACAGATAAGACAGCAGTTATTTTAAGTGGTGTAAGTAAATTGGTTAAAGGGTATACGTCTAACAGTATTGTTGTCTTGTCAGATGGCTCTGTTAGAGGTTGGGGAGATAATAGTTATAAGAATCTAAAAGTTGACTCTAGCACAAATCCGTGGATAGATCCATCAGTTGAGCTTTATGATGTTGGAGTTCCTTCTGCAACACTTTCTTGGGGTGGCGGAGCAACAATAGATATTACTACTGATGGTGAGTATGTTCTCTCAGATGGGTCAAATACTATTACTGCAGAAGTAGATTATTCTGAGCTTGCGGCATCAGATAAGTCAGACTTAGTCTGGGTAGAATTATATAGTGCAGTTAAGGGTCAGTATAACGAAGGCGACCATATGGCTTATGCTCCAGGAGATTCTGGAGGAACAGCTGTATGGAGAGAAGCAGGAACGAGCTCAACACCGATTACAGATATTCATCGTCCTGGCTGCGGATATTGGTTTAAGGAAACTGGAACAGTTTATGGCGGAGAAGTTGGGCCATGGGTTCCTTGGAATGTTGATCAGAAAGTGGAGTTTAATGAAGGCTCAAGGATTGTAAAAAGTCCGGCGGTCAGTGGTGGGACTCCTGTTTGGAAAGTTGGCGAGACAGGGCCAGCAATAACAGATACTCATGTTCCTTGTGGGTATTGGAATAAAAAGTAGTATAACTTTAGAGGAGGAAGAAAAATGGCGAGCACAGTGAGTAATAAAATTAAGTATCTTTTAGCAACAAAAGCGATTGACTTTTCTAGTGACAGCTTTAAGATCATTC
>JAKPKF010000389.1 GCA_029553845.1 bacterium
CCCCCACTTCGCAACCTACACAAATACCAAACTTCGCGTCCATTACATACCTCCTTTTAGATAGTTGGATTTTGAAAGAACATCGAGGCTCTTTGAGCACTCTTTAAGGTTGGCTACCGTCGACAGTATGCCAACCAACAAGATTGCTCAATTGCTAATCTTGAAGAATTATGTCATTTTGATAGAACTTTTGATACATTAAAAACCTTTCTGTCATTAAATTCATGGGCTTTTCCTGCATTCCACTGTGATACAGGTCTTATGTACCCCACTACTCTAGAATATATTTCACATCTCTGTCTATTTACCATTGTCAAATAATTGTCAAGTTAATTGTAAAGGGGGCGGGCTGGAAATGTAGTCGGAAACCAGCCCCATTTTATTTTCTTTCGCCGAACCCCCAATGCTGTTATTCTTACCCCTTTATTACCAGCAGCCCTGCTGAACTTATCCGAGTTTTTCGGGGGTACAGGGCTTTTGTTTCCATAACATACGGAAAAGCGTATGTTACAGAAATCATTGCATGTACTCCCACATAGTCTTTATCATCTGGTCTGTGTCCATAATCCTCATCTGTTTCATAGCATGGTCAAACAGTACCCAATACATTCCTAACTCAGCGCCACTCTGTTTCCTATATCCACTGTCCTTTGTAAATTCATTTTCTAATTGGTAAGTTCCACTCATCAGACTATAGGTCATTCTTGACTTATTAAACTCTTTTACTGGCTGTTCAGAAAACCCTTTCCTGTGTGTGTGCCCAGCAAATACTAGGTCTAGTCCTTGTACTTCACGATGTCCACGAACAGCTGGGTGTGTATTGTTATAAATACTACTTCCCATTAAACGATGGCTGCCCATTAACCTATAGTTTACATCATTCACATAAAGGTCTATGAATGCATTTCCATAAAATACAGGTGCTTCATATCTTTTACTCAATCCAGCATACTTACTTATTCCGTTTTTTCTCTCCCACTTATGGTCGTGGTTGCCTTTCCACATAGCAAGTATCCTATCTTTTCCTATGTAGTCTAGTATACTTAACATCCACGCCCTTTGTTCCTCCAACGATAAGAACGCCTCATCTTGTGCCGGGTTAAAGTTTGCACTATCTGTTAAATCACCCATTAAAAATACCCCAGAAACAAGAGGGTGATTCGCCATTATGTCTACATCCCTCTTTAACATCTCTGTGTCTATAGTAGAGCCAAGATGCCAGTCTCCTGTTATTCCTATACACACAGGTCTATCACTAACTAATTCTATTTTTGCATAGTCGTAAACGTCTTCGGTTTCTGCACGTGTCTTTTGTCTTCTTTCAGCCTCTTCAAACCACCTTTCTGCGTCTAACCCCTCTGGTCTTGTAAAGGTAACTTTTGCCTTAGGGGTTTCAATCTCTGGAACTACCTCTTTGTAACTATCCTCCCTGTCAGAATAGTATAAACCATTCTCTTTCTCTGGCATTTCACTAATATTAAAAATTATTCTTTACTCTCTCCTTCTACATATTTAGCAATCCCATAAATTGCAGTGTTAATGAACAAATAGATAAGCAAGGTTGCCCAGTAAGGCATCTGAAACTGAGCAATAACATCTAACAACCCAGTTAAGAAGAATGTTGCTGTTCCAGATAGTGCCATCCACTTCGAAGCTTGGGTCAACCTTCCAGAAGCATAAGACACTCTTTCCTGTTTTGTTAATTCTGTCATGGCTTTGACAATAAAAATTTAAGTAAAATATAAAAACATAGTATAAAGGCAGAACTGTATATTATATTTAGTACAGTACTCACCCTTTTCTCTCTTTCTCTAATTAATTTTCCAACACTATTATAAGTTCTAATAGTCTTGTTCTCTTCAATTTAAGCCGTTCTATGGAAGGCTTTGGTTATACGTCTCCACAGTTCGGCAATTAACTCTCCGATACTAGCACTCTTTACTGTTCCATTCATAAGTAGTTCGTTTTTCTCTGCTTCAAACCTATCTCTTTCTTCTTTTACCCTATCTAGTTCTATATCGGTTTCTCTTATTTCGTCGTCCCTTGATTTTAAGGTTGCCTCTAAGAACTCAACCCTCTCATTCAAGAGCTTTACCTGCCCCTGTGAGGCCCCTAGAGCCTCAACAAGGCCCCTGTTTTCCTCCTCGAGTGTTTGTATACGTTTAACATATTCCTCGCAATTAGGGGCATCAGGGGGCGTTACGGGAGGTGTTTCAGGTTCTTTGTATAATTCAAACTTTCCGACATTAGCAACCCAGCCACTTCCGCCACCAAAATCCATATCCCACCAAATATTGTCATCGTCTTCTCCCTTTCCGAACTGTTTGTTCTGAGATGTTCTTGGTCCATCTTTAATTGTTGCGGTTTGACCTACCTTTGTATCTCCAATATCATCAAACTTATCCCCAGCACCTTTCCTTATATTCTGAACTCCTGTAAATATAACTTTATCGCCTACCTTAAATGTCTCCATATTGTCATTCATTACAAATAATGTTGGGTCAACTCTAGTATTTAGATTGTCCCATTTAGTTAGCCATTCAAAGTGAAGATGGTCTCCATGGCTGTGTCCTGAATTACCAGTGCAACAAATCTGTTGACCAGCAACAACTGTATCGCCAACTTTAACCTTAACATCTTTTGGATAACTATGAATATATCTTGAGCCTGAACCGTCCTTATGCTTTATATAAATAATAGGGGCATCTTTATATTCAACGCCATCTTTTGTGTAGCCAGATAATATTTTCCAAACAGTTCCACTAACTGCCCTATTGGGTAGATAAATTGGTTGCCTTACAACCCCACGAGACAAGTCTACCCCCTTGTGGCTAGAAGAGAATGCTTGTGTAACCCTTACATCGTCTTTCTTAAATAATGAAGTGTACATATTTTATAATATCATAACTTAGTCAGAATGTCAATATCCCATAGCACGCAGAACAGAGTAGAAGTTCTTTGTCCAAGTATCTGGATTGTCTCCACCAGTATAAGTGTATATCTTTTCTGGGGTTAGCTCTGAAAATCTACTTCCAGGTCCAAAATTTCTTAATAGGTCTTGTGCCATTATTTCCCAAGATTCTGGGTCATACTGGTTCGCTGGTTGTCCATTTTTAGAAATATGTATCCCAAACCAATTTGTGTTTTTAAGTTTTCCATCCCCCTTAAAACTAGTAGCCGCCTTTCCTGCGCCAGTCTCTGCAATTGATGCAGCAACAGCTTTTGCCATGGTGTCTGGGTCTAAGTATCCAGCTAATAGGTTTAGTATCTCTGGTGTATATCTAGTGCCCGGATAAGAGAGGGCGTAATCTTTTATCTTTTTATATTGCTTCTGTCTCTCTATTTCTTCTAGTGTAGCAATCGTCCTTCCATCCAGGATATCATAACCAGTTGGAATTTTTTCATATTGTTCCCCTGTCTTAAACATAGTGTACAACTCTGTCGGGTCTAAGGCCCTACCGTTATAAAGAGTATTTCCAGGTCCTATTGGCCTCTCTGTGTCGGCAGTTAACCTTCCCTGTCTCCTATATGACTCTAACTCTCTTATTGTCTCTGCTGGTAGCATAACATCCAGTGGTAAGGGTTTCCTTCCAAAGAGTGCATCTATAGGTTTTATATAACCACCCATATTAAGGTCTCCAGTAGAAAGTCCCTCTTTGGATAGAGATTGTAGAAGATTTTTCCAATAACCAGACATCTTAAAACATTTAATGTTATTTAGCTAAATTTGCAATCCATTTAATAAACTCTTCTAAAAGTGGAAGTGCATTAAGAAATGTTGTAATACCAAGAACAGTAAACAACCATCCTATATGCCTATTGGTTGCTATCATCTTTCCTAAAGTTTCAAACTTTGATTCACTTTCGCCCTTATCGCGAGTATTCATGTCTTCAAACCATTCTATTACGGGTCTTATTCTCTCTTCTATCCTATTCTCTGTATTACGTCTTGCATATTGATATGCAAAGTTGGCCCTCCATTTAAGAGTTTCATCCTGTTCCATTCCACTTTCTCCTAAAAGCATACGCTCTAACCTCGCTAAGATATCTCCTTGCTTTCTTATCTCGTCTCTTAACTGGTTCATTTCCTTCGTAATAATTTTTAAGGACTCTTCTTTTGCAATTTTCCTAACCTCTTTTTCAGTTATTATCTTTGTTTCTGTCATAGTAGTTTTACTTTAATAGTTGTTCTTTCAGGCCGGCAGGAATATATAATCTTTGATACGCTTCGGCAATTCCCTTTCTTCTCAAAAGCTCATACAAAGCCTCCTCGGCTTTCTTTTGTCTAATAGCCTCAGGGTCTCTAACATTTGTATCTTCTATTCTACCAGGAAAAAGGAGGTCTGTCAAGTTCTTAACGGTTGGTCCTTCTACTGCTAGATTAGAAAGCCTCTTGCCGGCTGTGTTAAGAGTACTTACAAACGGTAAGTTCTCTAGTGCGTGCCTAGTAAGTGGGGCTACTGTACTCTTAGTATAGGTTTTCCCATTGTCTAACTTAACCTCATATTCTTTATAATTCAATAACTTCTTAAGGAGTTCAGACCTATTCTTATATGGCAATCCCTGATTTACATTTAGTATATCCTCGTTCCTATACATGTCCTTTCCGGTCATTCTTTCTATTAAGTAACTAAGCGTTGGAGAAAGGTTCTCCGAAATAGACTCTGGCCCCTTAAGCTCTTCAATTCCTAGATTTAATCCAGTAAGGTATTTTAAGTTTCCTTCTTCGTCTAGCCCAAGTGGAATAGTTAATGTTTCTTTTAAGTAGTCTGGAGCCGCTTCCCATTCTTCTCTATATTGACTCTGAGAACCAGACTGTAACCCTTGGTATACATTCATATACCTTGAAATTTTTTCTGGGTTTCTCTGTAATGTTCCTAAATAAAACTTTAGGTTGTTCTTAACAAACCCGTAGAATGGAATAATCTTCCTAAGCGTTTCTCTCTCAAACTTTGTTAGTTCGTTATAGTTGAAGTTAACCCTGTCCACTGCGTCTGCACCCGCAGCCATTGCACCCTCCTTCCTCCAGTTGCTAAAGAATGTAGCCATCCTAGTAGCCTGTTCTCTTCTTGGTAATAGCCCACCAACAGTCATTATGTCTTCATAGATTTCACTAGCCTTTTCGCCAGCAGACAACTTCTTCTCGCCAGTTGTGAGCTTTCTTATATCCCTAGGAACGCCTATAGACATTTCCGATGTTGACTTACTAACACCGGTCCAAGTCCCAGTATCAAGAACTCTATTCCACAACTCGGTAAGTGGGTCGTCTGTTTTAACGCCAACCTCTTTTAAGAACTTTGCAGCTCTAGTGTTGTCAACTTGCTTAATGGCCTTCTCCCTACCTATTCTATTTGAAAGGTCTTCAAACTTAAATAGGTCAATGGCTAGTAAATAGTCATCAGGAAGGTGTTTAACGTCTGCACCATCAACAATAACCCTTATGTTATCTTCAAGTAGGTTTCTCCAGTGATAAGCAGCTGCATTGGGTCCATAGCCAGTTACATATTTTTTCCACACCCTTTGAACCTTTTCGAGAGAATTTAACAACTCTTCAATTCCCTCCTGTGTTGTGTACTTTGCTATATAATCCTCGGCTATTTTTGCCATTGTTTTGTCCGTGTAGAATGTTCCCTTTCCTGGTATAGTTACTGGTGTTCTTAGAGTTCCTGTTGGAACCTTACTAAACGAATCACTATTGGTTACCAAATCGTCTACAAATTTAGACACTAGTATTTGTTCATTTTGCCTCACTGTTTGTTCGTAAATATCTGGCAAGATATCTTCTCCATATCTAATTCCCGCCTTCTCTGCCTGTGCTCGCGTCTTAAAAACTCTTTCCTTAGTAGCGCCACCACCCATTATCTCCTCTCCCAAAAAACCCGGGTCATACCTTTTAATTGCATCTAAAGTATCTTTGTCAATAGCCTTTCTAAGTGTCTTTACTTTAACTGCACCAGTCTCAGATAATTCTTTGGCAACCTTTTTATTTGCCAATAACTTATCGTACTCACCTTCTAACCCCGCATCTTTAAGAAAGCTCTTTAATGCTTTCTTTTCATACGCTTCTGGTTTCCTCATTAAATATCCCATTTCTTTAGGGCTTATTGTTGGTAACCCAGCCTCTTGTAAAGCTTTAGTTTTTGTACTCTCAAAAGACATATACTTAGAAAGAAAGTCTTTAACATTCTTAGACGCCTCTTTTGGAAGCACAAGTAATTCTCCCTTAGGTCCAATGTCAGTTCCCAAGTAATCATCAACAAGCTTTGCTATAGATGGCTTATCTACAAGGAGGTCTTCTCCTATCGCACTAGCCCTGGTAGACAAGTCATATAACATTTGTTGTGCTTCTGGTGTTAATTCTTTAAACAACTTCTGGAACTTTCCAATATTATCCGCACTTTCTTCTCCTATGTTTTTAAGTGCCTTTGCTGGCTTAACCCCCTTCTCTGGATAAATAACATCTGGAGTGGTTATCTTATTAACAAACTCGTCTAAAGCATCAACAACCTCTCCCTTCTTCTTAAATAACTCCCTTGCAGTATCTCCCTGGGCGTATGCTTCCTTTGACGCTTCTATAAGGTCATCAAGACCCTTCCTTTCCTTCTTTCCCAGCTTTCCTATTGACTCTAATATTTCCGAATCTCTTAATTCACTTAACACCTTTCTTGGAACACCAGGAACAGCTCTCTGAATAGAAAGAAGTTTCCTTGCTTCCTCCCCATGTCCTGCCTCTATGGCAGCCTGAACGGGGTCAAATGTACTTAAGAAGTTACTCCTAACACCTGGTATAAATTTCTTAGTTGCGGCACCAGCTACATCCATTCCAGCACTGAGGGGATTCACAAGGGCCTTAGACGCAAGTACTGCCGTCGGATTTTCGGTAACTGTTTGACCAAAAAGTTTTAGCGCACCACTCTTTAGTGGACCCCTTCCTACTGTTTGGGTTGCATGAACATATAGTGCATCTGCGACATCATCTCCATACTTAGAGGAAACCTTCTTTAAGGCTTGTTCTAATGTACTCCCAGAAAGTTCTTTTACAGCACCTTCTACAATATCATCAGAAAGACCAGCAAGTTTTAATCCTCCCCTAAGAACATCATCAAGTAGTGTAGTAGCACCAAAAGAAAAGTATGTGGTTGGGTCTGTAATAATTTCGGCAGCTACATCCATCGCCATTCTAGCAGCAGTACTCTGACCAAGTTTACTGTACTTAAATCCTGGCATAGCCTTGTCTAATGTCTCTGAGATTCCCTGACTTATTAAGTCTGGTTCATAATTCTTTCCAGTAGCAAGTGTTCCAAAACCCTGTATTACATTCTGACCATAATTCTTTAATACATTTAAAAGTTTTGGATTTTTGTCTAGGTATCTCGCATCGTAGTATGCGTCAATAATAGAGCCTATTCCTGTTAATGGGGCTATAATTCTCCCTAGTGCCCCAACTTTTGGTTTAGACTCTTCTCCATACTGCTCTAATAATTGTTTTAATAAGGCATCTGACGAACCGCCAGAGCCCATGTTTACTATTCTTACTGCCATTGTTAGGTTTCTTTAATTATAAGCCGTATCCATTATAACCAGCAACCGCCCTTCTCATCTCTTCTTTCTCGTTTTCTATGTCAAGTAGGGTTTTGATTATACTGTAAATACCTCCACCTGCACCGCCAACAGCCGCACCAAACCCTGTTCCAACAACTGGAACAATACTACCAATTCCAGCACCAATAGCCGCACCAGTTCCAACTCCAGACAGGGCATTCTTAAATGTATTTACATCACCACCACTAAACACCTCGGCCAATGTTGGGTCATAATTGGTATAAGCATTTATCTGTTCTGGAGTAGCCTGTGTTGCTAAGTACTTATTCCAATTAAACTGGTCTTCTGTCAGGGTTTCATAGTCTTGTAGCGCCTTCAGTGCCTTTTGTCTTACAATGTCTTCGTACGTCTGGGGAATTTCATTAGGCCCAAAAGTAGAAATACCTCCGTATCCGGTCTGATTAGTATTGGTAAGGACTGGAAACGCATCTAAAAACAATGTTAACCCAATGTTTTTTATTGCCTCATCATTCGACATCATCGCACTAATGGCGGCATTAATCTGCCTGTCTCTCTCGGCACCCACGTCTCCCCTAAGTTCTGCCTGATTAAAAGGGTTTGTGTAATCTAAATAATACCCAAGAAGTTCCTTTTGTAACGAAGGGTTTCCTTGGTTAGCACTTATTAACTGATACAAATACTGACCATACTGGTCTTGTCCTCCAGCACCAAAGCTGCCAGCATTAGAACCCCCAAGGATAGCCCTTGCCTGTTCCATATAAGGTTGTGCCTGTGGTGTTTTTGACCATTCTAATATATATGGGTCCATTATCTTAATCCTCTAAAATTATTTAACAAGTCCCTCGCTGTTAAGGGTTTATATGCCGTTGATAAGCCCTTCGTAGAATATCCAGACAAAGAACTTATTGGTGTATAAAGTGGTTTGCTTTGTACTGGCTTCTTCGAAGTTGGAACTGGAGTGTAGTTCTTTTTAGTAGGAACTGGGGTATAATTTTTTCCAGTTGTTTGTGCTTTGTTCCATGCCTCATTTGCCTTTGCATTCCACTGCTCTTGCTTTTTAGCCTGGTCTACAGCGGCCAAATACCATGCTAACTCTGCCTCGTTCATTCCAGACGGAGGTGGCGGAACTGCAACCCCTCCCCCTCCGCTCAACGCTCTTCTCATCTGTTCTCTTGCCAGTGCCATTTGGTCTTCATGTTGCTTCTGGGCCCACCATCTGTCATATGCATTCTGTGCGCCCTGATATCCTGTTGCCCACTGACTGACACCCGTTTTAATTAGGTCTTCCATTCCCGCCCTCCTAACGTCAAAAGCATCTCTGGCCACTTGTGCCGCTGTTGCCATTCTTGCCTGGTTTTTCCATGCATTCTGTAAAAGTGTCAACGGAGAAAGGTCTGTTAACCCACTATCAACCCCATAACCACTTAGTGCAGAATAAAAAGATGGAAACTGCTCGTTCTCATAAGTACGAACAAGTTCAGACTCT
>JAKPKF010000396.1 GCA_029553845.1 bacterium
TATAAATACAACAAAAAGTTGGGGAAGTTATGGAATAACAGGTCTTGGAACAATAACTCCTTATTCCAACAATTCATATAGTTTAGGTAGTAGTAGTTATAAATGGAACAATGTTTATTCAACTTATGGAACATTTGATTATTTAGGTAAAAGCCTAAATGCAAATAGTTATGGAATAACAGGTCTTGGAACAATAACTCCATACTCTAATGGCTCATATAATTTAGGAAGTTCAAGCTATTATTGGAATTATGTTTATGGAATAAATATTATTCCTTCTGGTAAGTATACTTCTTATTTAGGAAACTCAAGTTATCATTGGGATTACTTCTATGTTGATACAATTCGTGGAGCAGGTGGAACTGATTCCATTGAGATAGAAAACAATGCATTTACAAGGTGCCTATTTCCAGCTGATAATGTTAAATATGATATAGGTGGTAGTGGTTTTTTTTATAAAAATGTATTTACTCAATCTTTAAGATTAAGAACTGGGCAATCAACAAATCCAGCAAACGATGGAGAAATAAGATATTATGATGTAGAAGGTGGTGGTTATAGAGGAAGAGTTAGAGGTTATTTAATGCAATTTGATGGAACACTTAAATAAAAATTATGGAAAAATATACAGATAAAAATTTATCAAAAGAAGAAAGGATTTCAGAATATAACAAGGAAATAGATAAATTGATGAATCCTATTCCTGAAGAAGAATTTGATCCACAAACTTTTGATCCTATAAAAATAGAAGGAATGGAAGATTTAGTTGTTAGAAAAAGAGCTATTAAGAAAGGAAAACTTCCAACATATGGTTTATTACCAAAGGAGATAAGAGAGGGGCAAATGATAGGGATGTATGAATCAAAACAAGATATTTACTTATTATTAGCTAATAAAATAAATGAATTATATGATGAAATCAAATCATTATCTGATGAAATCAAGAAAATAAAAGATAATAAATAATATATGGCAAATGAATATCAAGGAACATCAATTGTTGACTACCTAAAGTCAATAGGTCAAAACTCCTCTTATCAAGCAAGGGCGTCTTTGGCATCTCAATATGGTAGATCAAGGGGAACTGGAATTATAGGACAAGATGGTTCTTGTATCATAACTCCAGAGTCTCATTTTATATTAGTTACAGAACCAGAAGGATTGGTAACAGTTAATTTAACTGCTACAGAAGAAGATCAAGGACTTTATGTTTATCATATAGAAAAGAATGAATATATTGAAGTTAGAGGAAAAAGTGGGTCATCTTTTATGTATGAGATATTAGCAATAAGAAAAGGATATTTAAATTCAAAGGTCGAAATAGATAATTAAATAAAAAAAATATGAAAATAAATGAATCATTAAAAACAATTAGCGGGAATTACTTTACATTAGATGATGGCAAAACAAAATTAACATTTAAAGATGCAGCTATAATTTGTTGTGAGACATATAAATCAGAAAAAAGTATTCCTGGTCAAGCATTAAAGATAATTGCAATAGGATCTAAGATCTTTAATGCTAAAGATGAAGTTGAATTTACTGAAGAAGAGAAGGCTTTATTAAGAGAAGTAATAGAGGGAAATAAAGTTTATCTTACTGGAGTTACAGGAGCAATGTTAAAATTATTAAGTTAACCTTGTGTACTTATCATAAATAAGATAAAATAAAAGAAAATTAGAGAGATGTCGACTATCTTTAACTATTTTAAAAAGAACTTACTGAGTACCTTAGAGTATTACAGCCATAATAATAAGTAATTAAAAAAAAATATATGATACCAAATAAAGTAACGGGAGCGGGAAACATTGATGCTACTATGGCTTATAAAGTTAAGTTTTCTAAGGCATTAAGTTCTACTCCAAAAATAGAAGCATGGGATAACTCAGAAACATTTCCAGCAGTTGGAACTACTTCAACAACAACTAAAGAGATTTTTACTGGAACTGCTGGAAATGGAAACAAACCAATGTTAGCTGGATATATTGGTGGTCTTGTTGGTGCTGCTACAAAGCCTGGTTCAAATTGGCATCCAGCATCAGCAACAGCTGGTGCAGCTAATCCAAACCTTTTAAAGGGAAATACGAACTATGTTATGGCTGCAGTTGTTCCGGGAGAAAATGACGAGTTAGTGTTTAATTTATCCTTAAGAGTTCCTTATGATGCAACAGTTCCAAGTACTAATTCTATGAATGCATTAATAAGAATTGTATATAACTATACAGGAATGGCTCCAGATATAACACTAGCATTTAATGAAGGAACAGAAGCAGTTCCATCTTGGACAAGTTTTATAGCTGGAACTCATGGAATTAGATTCTGTAATGCTGAAGTAGTGGGAACAGATTATAAATTAACTCTTCCAGAAGAAGGTCAAGTATATGCTGGAAGTCAATACGTAACAATATGAGAATAAGATGTACAAATTGTGGCATTTATTTCTTTAGAGATAGCCAAGACGAGGTTTATACTCTTTGTGATAAGTGCTTAAAAGAATTAATTAAAGAAGGGTCTGCTCCAGTTGTTCCTGTATCAGCTTCTGCTACACTTTCTTTTACTGGTGATATTAATCAAGGAGATACTATCACAATAAATGGAAGAACGTATGAATTTGATATTGATGGGTCAATTAGACCAGGAAATATTCCAATTGATGTTACTGGAAAAGCTGTTGCAGCTACTGGAACATTAACTGCAACTCAACCAGTTGTTCTTGGTAAGAAAGTAACAATAGGAACAGATGACTATACGATTGATGATGAATCAGGCGATTTTAAGATTAATGTTGGAGCTGGAACTAAAGTTGCAGCTACTGGAACTTTATCTTTAACTGGAGCAATTACTCCTGGTAGTCATGCTGAAACAGTACTAACTAGTACTGGTGTTGCTCCTACTCCAATAACACAAGCAACTAAGATATTTAATTTTACTGGTGGCGCAAGTGATGGTGAAACAATTACTCTTGGTGCTAGAACCTATGAGTTTGATAATGATAGTTCTATTTTACCAAGTAACGTTTTAGTAGATATTTCTGCAGGAACTAAATTCCAAGCTACAACAAAGTTTTCATTAGCGCTTCCTATATTAGATGGTGAAACAGTCTCAATAGGAGATGAGGTTTACGAATTTGATATAGACGGATTAGTTACTTCTGGAAATATAGCAGTAGATGTTTCTTCTTTTTCTACAATATCTCAAGGAACAATTACAATTAGTGGCACTCCAATAGATCAAGAGAAAATGACAATTGGAGCTGTTGAGTATACTTTTGTAGCAGCAAGATCAGGAGCAGGAGAAATCACAATAAATGCTAATAATGATATTCAAAGAGATAATATTATCTCAGCTATTAATGCTGATTCTACAGATGTTACTGCTCAATCTGGTGGGTCTGGATTAGTTACAGTGTTAGCAGCTGAGGATGGTGCTGCTGGTAACTTAATAACATTCACAGAAAACGTAACAGGAATTGCTATGAATGGAGATGGAACACTTGGCGGAACACAAAAAGCTATTGATTGTGATGCAATTCATGCGGTAGCAACATTGTTATCTACTTTCAATACTAATACAGCGTATGATATAACTGGAGTACCTTATGGAACTAATGCTATAGACTTTACAGCAGATGCTGCTGGAGCTTTAGATGGATCACTTGGAAATATATCAGCTTCAACAACAACAGATGGAACTATAAGCAATTTCTCTGGAGGAGCAGATGCTACTGGAATAGAGGCTGCAACTGCTTTAGTTGCTACAGTTGCTGCTGATATAATTGCTGCACCAGAAATAGTTAATGTAACAGCAGAAGCTGGTGGTGATGGAGAGTTTACAGCAAAAGCTTTAACAGCTGGAACAGTTGGCAATGCTATAGTAATTGGAGAAACTACAGCTAATGGAACATTTGCTGGTGGAGCAACTCTATTATCTGGTGGTTTAGAAGCTGATACAGTTACAATTGGATCAATAGAATATACAGCTGTAGCGTCATTATCTGCCCCTACAGTAGCTAATGAAGTTATGATTGGTGCTAGCGCAGCTGAATTCTTAGATAATCTTAAATCTGCAGTTAATCAATCTGCTGGAAGTGGATCTGCTTATAGTGTTGGAACTGTAAAAAATCCAATAGTAGTAGCCACAGATAATACAGACACTACTCAAAAGTTTATAGCTAGAGAACCTGGAACTGCAGCAAATACTGCTGATACAACTACAACTGCAGTAACATTAAGCTTTGAAGATACTACACTTGGAGGTGGAACTGGATCAAGTGTTCCAGGTGTTAATGCAGAAACTGTAGTTATTGGAGGAAAAACTTATTCATTTGTTGATGTTTTATCTGAAACAAATGGAGCAACTGCAATAGTTAATCAAGTTCTTTTTGGATCAGATTCTTCAGTAGCATTAGACAATTTAAAGTTAGCAGTAAATGCTGAAGGAACTGCAGGAAGTAGTTATTCAACTGGAACAATTAAAAATGCAGATGTATTGGCTACTACAAATGAAAGTAATGCTCAAACATTTGAAGCTTTGGTTAGTGGTTCTGCAGGAAATGCTATAACTACAACAACTACTATTGTAAATGGAAGTTTTGGAGGAGCAACTTTATCTGGAGGTTCTGATGCTACTGCAGCAGAATTTATAGCTGCTATAGTAACAACTATAAATGCAATAACAGGAAATATAGTTACAGCAGAAAATGAAACAGGTGGAGTTATGAAAGTAACAGCAGCTGTTGCTGGTGCTGCTGGAAATTCTATAGTAACAATTTCAAATGTAGGAGGAGCAACTTTTGGAGCTGCAACATTAACTGGAGGTAAAGATGCAGGAAGTACAGATGCTTGTGCAGAAACAAAAGCAACAATTAATGCAGATACTGTATCAGTTGTTTCTGCTGAAACTATAGATGCTTCTAGTATAAAGATAGTTGCAAAAACACCAGGAGATATTGGTAATATAATTAAAGTATCTACTGATGGAGATAATATTGCATTTGATAAAGCATCTTTAAGTGGTGGAGTTAATGGAACACCTGGATGGACTAATCAAATATTATCAGATGGATCAAAATTATATATCTCTTCAGAGTTAAGTACATCTACAGATAGTAATTGGAAAGAAGTAGACATAAATGAAGTTGAAGAATAATAAGTAAAAAAAATATGAGAATACAATGTTTAAGATGCGGTTTAATGATTACAGTAGATCAGCAAGATATAGCTATGCATCCTAGATTATGCGATAAATGTCTTACTGTAGCTGTTCAATCATCAGGAGAAGAAATAGAGGATGAAGAAGTAAAAGAAGAAATTACTCCTGAAGAATTAGGAATAGAAGAAGAAGTAGTTAAAAATAAAGGTCGAAATAGATAATTAAATAAAAAAAATATTATGATTTTTGATGATGAAATTGAAGAAGAAGGAATTGAAGAAGAAGTAGAAATAGAAGAAGAAGTAGGAGGTGAAGAAGAAGAAGTAGAAGAGTAAACTAAAGATCTGAATTAATATTTAACAATTATAGATCTATGTTTATAGTTCAAACTAAAGACGGTAAAACTTTTGTTGAAGGCAAAGAAGGATTTGTTTGGGATAATATTCCAGATGATGTTGAAATAACTTCTTTGTCTTTAACTTTACCTTTTAAGGTGAGTTTTAAAACTAAGAGCGGTGATATTCTTTTAAATCCTAAGTTCACAATTAAGGATTTTGATTCATACTTTTTTTCTAATGAGGAGACTATAAGCATTCTTGCTGTTAATAGTATATTAGGAAAAAGTAATAGAGTATTAACTGCTAAAATAATAGGAGGAATAAAAGGAGATAATGTTTTTGAATATAGAATGGATAGACATGGAAATATTAAGAGCAGAATCTTTTCTTTTTCTGAACTAGAAAAAAGCTATAATTTGTCTGCTATTAGAAAAGGCTTGACTAACTAGTGTTCCTATTGATATAATGAAAAAAATAAACAGCTGAGAAGTTGCCAATATATTGATAGGTAGAACACTTATAGTTATATTGGCTAAAAAGACTACCTACAAATAAGGTAGTCTTTTAATAAAAAAAATAAATGTTAGACGCAGCATATAATTTCGCAAAAACAACAATCTCTCCATTTGGTTCTGGAGCAACATCAGCTACTTTGACTGATCCTACAAGATTTTTAGATCCATCAACCAAACAATATAATTGTGTTGTTTGGTGTTCTTCTCTTTATCCTAATCCAATAGATGATCCTAATAAAGAGATAGTAAGATTTACTGCTAAGAGTGGTTCTGTTTATACTTTTACTAGAGCACAAGAGGGAACAGAAGCAAAAGATCATAATATAGAAGATGAAATCTATTCTGTTGCTATAGTATTAACAGAGAAAATGATTTCTGATATTCAGGATGAGCTTGATGATAAAGAACCAGTACTTACAAAAGGAAATCTATCTGGCTCGGGAGTAATAACCATAGATAATACAAGACAGGTTATTGGTGGAGTTGCTACAATTTCTCATACAGATAGTTCAACTGTTAGACATGTTACTGATACAGAGAAGTTAACTTGGAGTGGAAAGCAAGATGCTTTAGGATTTACTCCAGAAGACTCAGCTAATAAGAAAGAAGATTTATCAGATAATTCAAATACTTATTATCCTACCCAAAAGGCTGTAAAAGATGCAGTTGATACTAAATTAGCAATAGCAAATAAAGCAACAAGTACTGAAATAAATACAGGAACGGAGGATGGAAAATATGTAACACCTAAAGGATTGGCAGATCAAACAGTTTTAGAAAAAACCTCAAATAAAAAGACAACTATTACAGATAGTAATACTGACTATCCAACTGGTAGGGCAGTAAAAACTTATGCAGATGGATTAGTAGTTGGTGCTCTTAATTATAGAGGTGCTTATGATGCTTCAGGCGGAACATATCCAACAACAGGAGGCACAGGTTCTGGAGGAGCTGTAATGAAAGGAAATATGTGGATTATATCAGTAGCAGGAACTCTTGGTGGTGAATCAGTTCAGGTTGGAGATAGCATTATTGCTAATATAGATACTCCAGGACAAACAGCAAGTAATTGGAATCATTTAAATGCTAATATTAGTTATGTTCCAGAGAATGTAGCTAATAAGAAAACATCACTTACAGATAGCGATGTTGATTATCCTACTTGTAAAGCAGTTAATACAGGATTGAGTGGCAAACAAAATACTTTAGGCTTTACTCCAGAGAATGTAGCTAACAAGAAGACAACTATTACAGATAGCGATATTGATTATCCAACTGGTAAAGCAGTTAAGACAGCAGTAGATGCTAAGCAAGATGCTTTAGGCTTTACTCCAGAGAATGTAGCTAACAAAAAGACAACACTTGCAGACAATAGTGATATCTACTATCCTACTCAGAAAGCGGTTAAAACTGCGGTAGATGCTAAAGAGCCTATTCTTACAAAGGGAAATCTATCTGGTTCAGGAGTAATAACTATAGACAATACAAGACAAGTCATTGGTGGAACCGCCATAATTTCTCATACCGATAGTGCAACAGTTAGACACGTTACTGATACAGAAAAAGCAACATGGAATGCCAAACAAAATGCTCTAGGATTTACACCAGAAAATATAGCTAATAAATTAACAAGTTTTCAAACAACACCTGATGATATTCATTATCCTAGTGAAAAACTTGTTAAAAATAATTTAGACACTAAAGCACCGCTAACATCTCCAACATTCGCAACCTCAATTACTGGTAGTTATTTAACTGCTTCAGAAATCTTAATAACAGATACAAGTAAGAATATAGTATCAGCTCCAGTGGCAACTTATCCTTCTCTTATAGAGTTAACTTATGTTAAGGGAGTTACTTCAGGAATACAATCACAGTTAAATAACAAACAAAATACTTTAGGATTCACACCCGAGAATATAGCTAATAAGAAAACATCACTTACTGATAGTGATACTGATTATCCTACTTGTAAAGCAGTTAATACAGGATTGAGTGGTAAACAAAATACTTTAGGCTTTACTCCTGAAAATGTAGCTAACAAGAAAACATCTCTTGCAGATAATAGCGACACTTACTATCCCTCACAGAAAGCAGTTAAAACAGCAGTTGACGCCAAACAAGATGCTTTGGGTTTTACACCAGAGAATGTAGCCAACAAGAAAACAACTATTACAGATAG
>JAKPKF010000446.1 GCA_029553845.1 bacterium
GCATCTAAATCATCCCAACACTCAGAGGAGTAACACATATCCATCATATATGACTCGCTACTAACATTAACTACCTTTATAATTTGAATACCAGCATTCTCTGCTGAATTACTCTCTTCTGCTTTTTCTTCTTTCTCTTCAACCTTTGAAGTATCTTCTTGTTTCTCTATAACACTACCCTTTTGCCCCATCTCTTTAGATATATCTTCTACAAACCCTACCACTTCTTCTTGAGTCATTGGTTTATAATCTTTGTTAATACTCTTTATCCACTCCTCTACCTCCGCCATTTCCATTTCCGCAACAGTTATCTCTCCAGGATATTGAGTATTTTTAATCACTTGAAAAGAGGGCTGATATTCAAAATTTTTAAGATCTATTCCAATAACTTTTCCTTCCTGAACAGTATCTCTAAATTGTTCTAGTCCGACCATGACGGCATCAAACTTACCGTAAGCCGAACCCAGATTATTAGGGATATCAGTTATAGTTAAAACAGAAGCGATGGGTTCTGTAACTGTTCTAACATCCTTGACAAAGGAAGACACCTTATTCCTATCCCCGAGAGCTATCTTCGCACTATCTTCTGTGACCTCCAATGCTAAATCCACGCCGACAACAACGGTAGTCACTTGAGACACAGTTCCTACAGCACCACCAGTTGCTACAAGACCCCCTACATAAACAGTAACTTTACAAGCGTCTTTAACCGCTATTGCCTGATTTTCTAACTTCTCAAAAGTATCGCCCGCTTCCCCCCACGCCTCTCTAGTTGCCATATCTTGAGATTGATTTAGTATTAACTGAGCCCTTTTAGCATCTACTCCTAGATGCTTTGCCAATGTCCTTATCTGTCTTCCTACAGGAGCTTTCTCTACTATTGCTTGGACTTCGGCATAGGTATAGGCATATGCCTTTTGTACAAAGTTAAACGCGGTTGTTTCCTCAGACATCTCATTTGCATTTTCTTCTAGTTTTAATGCTTTACTCTCTAATGTTTTCCACCCTTGAATAATTGAGGTCATCTCTTCATTCCAATCATCGTAGCTTTCATAATCTTTTGCATTTACTAAAACATTATCTGTTTTGTATCTTAATACTAAATACTCTTTAGATATTGTCAAAGTATCCTCATATACAATCTGCT
>JAKPKF010000454.1 GCA_029553845.1 bacterium
TTTTGTTTGCAATATCAAGATTCCGATATTGGATCATCTTTGGCTGATTCTTCTATGAAATGTTTCAAGGCCAAGAGAACCGGCTGCTATGGTTATGACGAAAACAAGAATAGCTATGAGCTTCTTCAGAATATGATCTAAATAGTTGTGCCCTGGCTCCCATAGATCATCGAATAATCCTTGAAGCAAATTGGTAGACAGAATATATATTATGCGAACAAACTGATATCAATTTTCAGTTGTTCTTTGTCCTATTATTTTATCCACCAGCCTCGTACTCTACTTGGCAGGATCGTACTCTACTGGGCTATCAAGAATAAAAGGATCGCTATAGACATTTCTCATAGTCGAAGTGTCAAAGCCATAAGCGAAGGCAAAGAACACTATATAGACTGCTTCCTCTGGAGGAGATGAACCAGCATAATCTCGATCATTGAGCTTATATTCTGAAGACAAACAAAAATCAGCTTTTCCAATTTCAGTACTACTCGCAGTATCACTTCTGTTTCGAACAATAGAATCAATCACAATTTTTGAGTCTTCATCCTTAAGCGTCCATGTTTCTTGCGATTTCATATTAAGGTAATATCTTGTATAAGTATTGCTAGACATCTTAATTAATGGACTAATATCAAGAGAAATTTGACCAGATTCAGATATTCTATGCTTCAATGGGAAATATTTATAATTATTGGCCGTCTGAATTATATTTGAGCTCTTCATGCTGCTGCTGATTGTCGCGCGACTTATTTTTGCGTCATCTTCATTATCAAAAATGCGATAATATATTTCATATCCTAGAAATATGGAAGATAGCTCATCGATATTCTTTGTATCATGTTCAAGAACCAGTGCTCCACCTTCTGAAGAAAAATCTTTCGGAGTATACAAATAATCTGTTGTAGGAAGGCCACACGATGTCATTATAATATATATATTTATAATAAGAAGTGCGGCTATGGGCTGAAGCAAGAATCTTATTCCTTTCTCTTTCCCCTCCCCTTTCATCTCTTCTAGCTTCCTTCTTTACCAAAAATCAAGCCATTCACAAAATCAAACCCAAGCCTTTACCAAAATCAGGCCATAATTGAGAATTCACTCAACCAGCTAGTC
>JAKPKF010000466.1 GCA_029553845.1 bacterium
TAATTGTATATATGGAAACAACAGTCATAGTTTTGTGTATTTTACTTGGCATTGCAGTAGTGGCTCTCGGGGTTATAGCCTCTCTGCAGGTAATAACAGGCTCAAGTGAGAGAAAAGAACTACAGAAGTTGCTTAAAGCAAGGGATTTACCAGAATTTACTACTTATGGAGAGAAACCCGAAGAAGAAGAGATAGAAGATACTAGTAACCTAGTGGATTTAGAAAACATGGACACAGTTATTCAAGAAGCAATGGAGAAGACTTTTAATAATAAGAAATAAAGAACGAGGATTCTTAATCTAGTTTAGTATACAAATGGCAAGAAGCACAGCTCAGGAATACGAGGAGAGTGGTCGTAAGAAGAAATACGACAGAGAATATTGGTTATCCTACACTAAGGAGAAGTTTGATGAGAGTAGAAACTGGAGGGGCACTAATGTTGAACTTCAGTGGTTTGTCAATTACATGTATTACAAGGGATACCAGAACCTCAAGTATGACAAAGTAACAGGGACATTTATAAAAGATGTTAGAAATCCGTTAACCTTTTACATCAATCACACCTATATGGTTTGTAGGGCTGTTAGAAACGCAGTCATGAAGGCTAATCCAACTTGGGATGTAGACGCCTTGCCTTATGGAGAATTAGACAACGATACTTCTAGAATATTGGGGGAATATTTGGCGTTCCAGTATGACAGGCTCAATTTAGAAGAGAAGGCTAACAAGGCTTTGCTTTATGGACTGCTTTATGGTTTAGGAATATTCCAGTATGGATATGATGACAGATTAGACAATGGCGAGGGTAATGCTTGGATAGAGACTCTAGACCCGTTTGATACCTATATTGACCCATATTGTACAAGCATGGAGGACGCTAGGTATGTGATAAAAGTTATGAGTAAGCCCTATGAGTTACTAGTTGACAACCCTAATTATGATAAAAAGGCGGTAGAGAACTTAACAACAACTTCTACTTTAAGCGAGAGTGATTATAAGAACCTAATACTTAACAATGAGAACAATATCAGCAATACCAGTAAGAATGTGATATTACACGAGGGCTGGTTTGTAACTAAAGAGGGGATAAGAGTAATAACTACAAGCCCACAGAGTAATGAGATTTTAAGGAATGAGTTAACAACCTTTAAGAAGTTGCCTTTTGAGATTTATCAGCCTGATATCAATGTAGGTAGTATTTATGGCGAGGGTTGGGTAAAGAACATAGTACCACTCAACAAAGCGGCTAACTATTTAGAGACT
>JAKPKF010000476.1 GCA_029553845.1 bacterium
ATAGACAGGCTTCCTGGACAGTGCGAAATGGACCCAGAAATTAAAGCAAAGCTGGAAGAGGTGCGATACAAGGTTAACCACAATATACCAATGGACCCTATCAGCGAAGAGGAAGCAGCGGAACTGGTAGCAAGGATAAGAACGAGGCTAGGACTATGACAAGAAAGAGACTGGAAAGGATAGAGCAGAAACTAGGTGAAGGGCTGCCGAAAGTCGGTATCATATTTAGAGAGACAGACCCAGAAGGCAATGTTACGGAGCATACCCAAGAAATCAAGGGCTATCGTGGACAACCCCAGACCGTTGACATAGATAGCGATGATTGGAATTTGTAGATAAATATATATATAAATAATATTTATGTGTTAGAATGTAACAAAAAGTAATCGGAGGGAATATGAAAAAGCATTCGGTATTAGTTATAGCTTTAATCGCAATTTTATTGATAGGCTCATGTGGTACCCTTTTTGCTATCAATATCTATAGTAGTAGTGGATATAACCAAAAGGAAGGAACAGAAGGAAAATTTCTTGAAAGATATGATGAGTTTCAACAAATAACTTGGATACAGCATCAGTTTTATGACACAGAATCAAGCGTACCTTTAAGACTTTACATAGGGGAAAGAAAGGGGATGAAATGGCTAAGAGGTGTATTTAGATATCACGGTGGAGACTGGATATTTTACGATAAAGTGATACTCATTGATTCAAAGGGTAATAGATTATCATGGAATGTTGAAAGCTATGATAAGCAAAACGATGTTAGCCATTGGGGAGGCTATGTTACTGAAACTTATGATTTTTTATTATCGGATACAGATGCTTCCACACTCTATAATATTTTAGAAGATGAAACCGTAAAACTCAGAATGGTGGGTGATAATTACAGGGATTACAAACTAGAACCAGAGAGAATTACTGCATTAAAAGAAATTCTGGAATATTACGATGGAATAGACAAGAAAACGCTGCTGGAATACATAGAGGATCTTTCAGAAAATGAATAGCACAGAAAACAGGCACACAGACAACGCTAGAAGCCCTTACAATCAATCCTTTATAGAAAGACGACAAACTACCTTGCCGATGGACTGAGGCGATTGTAGGC
>JAKPKF010000015.1 GCA_029553845.1 bacterium
AAGTAGAGTCTTACTAACCAATGTAACCATTCGATGGACTTGGAATTTCAATCCAACCGACATCTTTATGAATATGCGAACGTCTGGGGGCAAACGTGAAAAAAGATCACGTATATACACATTACCAAAAGGTGCAGATAAAACTCGATTAGGAGGTCTCGACTACCCAGTATTTGCTATAGTAGATGGGTATGAGAAAACAGAACCATCCCAAATAATCAAAGTATATGGACAATGGAATGAATATCATGAAAGTGGTGACTATTACTTCCCAACTACCGTGTTATTAGAACCAGTAAGTGGTATGGATGGTCCAGACTTTCCAATATGTTTGTATAAATCCGTTGATCATAAATTGAAATCTGAAGATTTCATACGTATCACTGAAAATGGATGGATGCAAGGAGATCGAGCAATTGTTCTCGATGGACCGACTGTAGCACAGGATGAACATTATAGAACTATCAATGTTGAGATTGCAAATGATCTTGACCCTGACGATCAACGTGCAGTATTTGTTATAACCACAAAACCAAACACATCCATCGATGATCAAGTTACAGAAGATGAACTTGCAACCTATATGAAATATGTTCATTTTTACAATATAACAAAAAAATTTGCAACCACTGTAGAAATTCCACGAGGATCAATCGATCCTATATTCTTTGAGACATTGTGGCAAACATATGATAAAGCAGCAGTTCTTGAATCCATTGCAGAAGAACCCCTGTATTACATAAACTTCTCAATTAACAAGTATCCAAATTTGATACCTATATACAATGGAGGTTCAGTGAAATTCAGTGATCAATTAACACATGCTGCTGACGGTGTTCGGTCTGGTAAAATATTCTACATCGATGGTAAAACTCCAAATGTAATAAACATGCAAAACCCCACAAAGCATAAATATAAGGTAAAGTTCAAATACGAATATAATGTTTATAAACACGTATACGTGGTCAATGACGATGATATCCCAGGATTTGTAGGTGAAGAATAATATGATGAGTAAAGGTGCATTCACAGATAAGTTAGAATTGTATAGAATAGATGGAGAGTTGGACACTTCCAAGCCAATTACCGAGGTAGATTTACTTGAAGCAGGCTACAAAGACTTGGAAACTAAATACAATCTTAATCCACTTGAGAAGATATTAAAAGCCCTTGGATTATACCGTTGTATTGATGATGCCTTAACAGACTACGCTGTGGCAGACTTTGCAACATATATATCAGGTAAATACGGTTATGCAAGTCAAGGAATCGATGGTACAAGTGGAACAGACTACACCCTTACTGATCTCAAGTCACCAGTCATGACAAGGGTTGCCCTTACTAAGTCATTCGATACAACATATAGCACCAATGATACAGCCGTTTTCACCGGTATTGGAACCGCAACAGGCGATTACACCCTATGTGAATTTGGTCTCCATGATGCACTCACTGATGGAAACATGGGTGCTCGTCAGGTGTCATGCTCATGGGACGTTGTAAATGCTGAAACTTATGGTTATATATGGCGTGTAGTTGCTAGTAGAGGTTAAGTCATGTCCATTAAGATTACTTTATACAATAGATCAATCTTTGTGGGAGGCATCGACCCATGACACGCGGTGATATGGCTTATAACCAAGTAACACTCCTCAATGGTCAATACATGGATATCAAGCCCAGTGTTGCTGGCATTGAATGGATGATCAATAATATCATAATACCATTTGG
>JAKPKF010000016.1 GCA_029553845.1 bacterium
TAAATTAGAAGTATGAGGAGAAGCACCAAGCAAAACTGCACAGAATTAGATATTTATATAGGGGGGTTGGTTTCCTTGCTTGGTCGCCAACTCTCCTATATAACTATTTAATTTTAAGACCAGGCAAATATGCAAGAGATAATCTGTCCAAAAGAGGGAAATGCCTACTCAGTAGCCGAGGTAGAAGAAGTGGATACCGAAGAAATTGAGGGGATAACCAATAAACTCCTATTCAAACCCGAGTTTATTCCATTCTACCTAAACGAAGTAAAGAAGTATAACTTTTCTAACACAGAAGGACTTGTCTATGGGTTTATAAGGTTTTATTTAAAAAATAATCCTAATGGAAAGTTCTATTTTACTAACGATCAACTCGCTTATATGCTAGATGTCTCCCCTAGTACAATATCGAACTCCATAGCTAAAATATGTAATTGTGGAGAATTCAAGGTTACATATAAGATTAAAACAAACGGGGGTACTTTCCGACTCTTAGAAAGTTCAGAGTCCGACTCTGAGAAAGTTAAGAGTGAGACTCTGAGAAAGTTAAGAGCAAATAATAATAATATAAAAGAGAATAGTATAAACACACCTAGGGAGGCTGTAGGGGACAAGCCCCAGAGTTATGGTAGTCCTGACATTACAAAGCTACAGAACTTCCTAAAGGAACACTACCCTATACCTCTAGAGGGTATTACAGATAGAAGAAGACTACACAATATAATACAGGTTCTAACTAAAAGAAAGAATCAAGACGAGTGGATGGATGATGACTGGAGAAAGAACTTCAATGCTTTTATCAATCTGTATATTCCAAACACTAAAGAGGATTACTATGCTAGAAGTGTGTATAAGCTACTAGATAAGATAAAACTCTGGAGGGAGTATCGGGGTAAATTAAATTAAATTAAGTTATATATATAAGATGGAGAATAAAACAACTATGTATGTATCATCAGATACGAGTGGTTTAAATGTTGGAAGTAGTACTGTTTCTAACTGCTATTTCCCGTATGATGATTGGAGGTGGGATAGGTATTATCCAGTTTACTACCCAGTTTACAAAGAGGTGAATGACAATAGGTATGAGGTTGCATTTAAGATTATGAAGGTGTTTTTGAAGAACGGATATTTTAAGAAAATTACAATAGAGAAGCATAACAAGATGATTGAAGATATTGTTAAAGAATTAAATTAAGTTATATATATTTATGGAAGAACAAAAAGGGGAAATGTTGGTAAGTACGGATCTAGGGTTAATCAGTAAAGAGAATGCCAACTGGTTATACTCTCAAAGGGTGCTAGGTAGAAAGGGACAGATATTAGCAACAATGGTTCCTGGTATATCTCAAAAGTTAGTTTATCTCTATTCCTATTTAAGACTTCTAGTTGATGACATTAAGAGTGAAGCCCCTACACTGCCACATGGGGTAACCTTAGACTTTAACGATTGTTTAACAATAGCAAGAACAGGAAGACTAGAGAGACCCTATACTTTAGAGGGTGAAGAGTTTAAGTATATTGTTAATCACTCGGTAGTAGAAGATATACAAAGAGCTGGGAAAGAAGCTTTTATTAAAAATCAACCTAAGACTAATTCTAAGTATGATATTTTAGATAACTAATAAATGGAACTAAGCGAACAACAAAAACTAAGCTTTAGAAAGACATCAGAGTATCAGCAAATGAAGAGTATGCTTCCTGCTTGTGATGAGATATACAAGTCAGTATTTGGTGCAATAGGAATTAAAAGAACTCAAGACTCAGCCCTAGATATGGACTTGGGGATAGATGTTATTCTCACCCTACCTAGTGGATCAATTCTAACAGGTCAAGAGAAAGCCCTAAGCCATCAGTTTGAACACCACAATACCCTTACAATGGAGTTCTACCAGAACAGAGATACTAAAGAAAAGGGAGAATTCTTTAAGATTAAAAGTCAGTTCTACCTATCAGGATACATCAATGAGCAACAGAATGCTTTTACCTCTTGGCATATAATCAACCTTTGCAATCTAATCCAGTGGCTAGGAAAATACCCAACAAGTCAATTAGAGAAAAAGACCATACCCTCTACAGGATATGCTTCTTTTATTGCTATTCCCTACAAGAATATACCAGCAGAGTGCATTCTTGCTAAAAGTGAATAATATTACAGGCTATTGACAGTATATGATAAAAGGTATAATATAGTTAATATATAAATTAAACTACCTAAAAATATATGGTAAATATACACACAGTTCTTAACAAGAGAGGTCATGGTGCCGTTCTTGATTTAAGAGAAGTCGGAGTAGGCGAGACGAGTTATGTTCTTTTGACCACAGGGAGTGGAGATTCAAAAGACACAAAGGCGATAATTGAGGTTTGCAAGACTGTCAAGGCAAAGCAGTTATTTAACAGTGTGTTGCACACATTGATTGCGAATGACTATAAATTGATTAAGGCTTAATAGAATGAATATACAAAAAGAGTTTATACAAAATATACAAGGCAAAGACTTCGTAAAGTACGAGGGATTGCTTAATCTCTTCCACGAGAACGGTGGCAAGGAGATACACACAGAGTTGGTTCAGTCTGAGTTAAATGGGGAAACATTTTTTATATTCAAAGCGATAGTATCTGGAGCAAAGGGAACTTTTGAAGGATACGGAGATGCTTGTAAGGGAAATGTTAATCCAATGATTGTAAAACACATGATGAGAATGGGAGAGACCAGAGCTAAGGCAAGAGCATTAAGAGATTACAACAATATTGGAATGGCTGCGGCTGAAGAGTTAGACTAACTAATTTTAGAGGATATTAAAATGTTTGAAGATATAAAAAGCGGAACAGTAGTAAATGGAATTAAGGTCATACATGTAAAGACAAAAAGTCCCAGAGAACAGTTCCTATATAATTCTACTTATGGAAGAACTAGGGAAATATTAGCAAGAGATTATGCAAAAGAGAAAGCAACTAAAAGAATGTTAGCAGAAAGGGACTCAATGGTTAAGAGAATGTTCAACGAGTACGAAGCATATAAATCTATCAAATAAAAATATGAAGGAAATAAACATAAAAAGTAGAGTAAATAAGATAGACAAGTGGTTTAAGGGTATAGGAAAAAAGATAATGAGTATTGATCTAATAGACGGACAAGGAAGAGGAGTAAGTATAATACGAAGATTGATAATCCTATTACTACTTCTTTTCTCCCTGTATGTTCTGATAGACTTGATGATACACAAAGGGCTTCTAACTACCAATGAACAGAGGGAACTTAGCCAGGCAATACAACAGCCCCTAGGAAGCCCTGTAATAGCCCTAGAACAAACGGAAGGGGAGAAGGTGGGCAATCAGACCACCGAGGATGTAGAAGGTCTTAAATCCACCTTACAGCCCCTTGGTAAAATTGAAGAGTATATTTTAAGTTATGGGGGAAGATACGACAGTGAATATTTAGCAAGTCTGAGAAAATATTGTAGTGAAGATACATTGAAGTTAGTAATAGCAATTAGTGTAGCAGAAACAGGAATGGG
>JAKPKF010000069.1 GCA_029553845.1 bacterium
ATCATCGTTATTTCCTTTGTCTTATCTGTCCTTATGAGCGTTGCTATTTTCTTTACTAATCGCTATATAACAAAGAAAAACTTTAACAGCACTTTGCTCGCCACTCCTTACCAAGTGGCCTTTGTCGCTTTGGTCTCCGAAATTCTATTGATGTTATTGCTTGGATCAGTCGTTAAGACTTACTTATTTGGAGTGGACTTCATGTTTATCTTTTTTGCGCAGGCGGTGGTCCTCTTTATTAATATTCCGCTTAATACCTTTGTGACATCTTACCTCTTAGTGTTGTCATCGAGGCTATACATTATGCACGAAGGAGATATTAGCAATGGATAACGAAGATAAGAAGATTGAAGAACAAGAGGCTCGCCCGGCGAAAGATCTTGAGATTGACGAGTCCTTATTAAGCGAAGAAGAAAAAGCCAATAACAAGATTAGATATCCTAAAGGCATGCTGATTTTTATTATTGTGATTATTGTTCTGATTGTTGGCTTGTCAATCGCAGTCATATTACTTTAAACAGAGTGACTTGTAGTCGTCTTTTCTTACATTGTCTCTATCAAAGTCTTTTGATATACTTTAATAAATATATAATATTTTTTAATTTTCAGGGGGAAAACAATGAAAAAGAAAACAAAGGCAATTGGCTTCTTAATTACGGGAGCGGCCTTGGCAATCGGAATAGCCGTATCAAACGGTATTATCCGCGATTCGTATGTAGCGGATAATGGCATCATTGAGACTAGAGCCGCCACCGGCAACTATGTCATTAATTTCTGGAATTCCACTAACTTATCCGATACCTCGACTGAAACAGTAATTGACACTTCTTATGTTAATGGCAAGAGTTCGGCCGCAATTACTAGCGTGTCTAGTGTGACGCGAGCGTATCAAAAAAGAAAAGGAGGTATCGGGTTAGGTTCAAGCAGCACACCAGCTGCAGGCTTTACTCTTAATCTTCCGACTAATGTAACTAGTGCGCACGTATACGCCGCTAACTGGACTGGCACAGAAGCTCCAACTTTAAGTGTTGGAGGAGCAACAGCTCAAACCGTCTCGCTAGGCAATTCATCTATTACTGCAGACACCGTCATTGATGATTTGACACCATATGCATATTCATTTGCTTCGACAAACGCAGTGGTCTTCTCAAGTGCCACAAAAAGACTCGTAATATACCAAATTGTTTTAAATCCAGTATCAAAAACACTGCAAAGCATTACTGTTTCCGGAACACTTGCAAGGACTTCATATTATGCTGGCGAATCTTTTGATCCAGAAGGCCTTACAATAACCGCGAATTACGATGATGAAAGTAGTACGGATGTTACATCAGAATGTACCTTCTCACCTAATCCTTTAACGGCTGGCGTGACTTCAGTCACTGCCTCTTATACAGAAGGCGGAGTTACAAAAACCGCCGATATAGCTGGAATCACTGTTTCAACAAGGATATTAACTTCGTTAGAAGTTACCACAAATCCATCTAAGGTAGATTATTTAGTTGGGCAGAGTTTTGATCCAGAAGGCATGGTAATAACTGCAACATATGATGCTGGAAGTCCAGTAGTCGGATACACTAATTATTCTTATAGCCCAACTGGCGCATTAAACGTTTCTGGATCCACTATGATTACTATTACATCATTAGAAAATTCATTAATAACAACTTCCTTGCAAGTCCAAGTTTCTGCCTTGACTTCAATGACAATAGTTGCTGATGATACGGGTGCTGCAACATCTGGTTACAATACTTATACATTTACCAAAAATGGTGTTGAATTCACAATGGTTGATATTATCAAAAACGGAAACAACATTCAATTTAGGAGTGGCACTTTTTCGATGCATAACTCAACGGCATTACCTGGTTCAATTGTAGGAATTACTGTTAATCGTGCCGGAGGAACTCCTGAAACCATGACTCTATATACGGGCTCGACATCGCAACAAGGTGTAGCTTCTGGAGGAACTCCTGATGCATACGACTCGTCTTCGGCGAGCTTCTCTTGGGAAGTTAATGGCAGTCTTGGTCATAATTTCTTTAGACTGTTTAATTTCACGGGAAGTAGCACATTAACCTTTTCGAGTATTGAAATCGATTTTCTTTCTGAACCCGGAGCAAGCGAAGACGCAATTGCCTGGGGCACAGATTTCTTAAGTGCAACAACTGCAGGATGTTCGGCATTAGATCAAAGTCAATTATTGACTGCTTGGAGTGGATTAGAAACATCATTTAACGCATTGTCAAGCGAAGCAAAGAATTACTTAACTTCCTTGACTCCAAATGTCGCTGGTAACGATGCTCAACACGCTGTTGCTCGCTATATATACATTATTACTAAATATGGCGATACTACTTTCGCGGATTTCATGAACCTTGACATTCAAGCAGCGCCATCAGCTTTCGACTTACTAGATGATGGTTATAACTATGTCCCATTAATTGCCGTTGTTGGTGTCGTTGGACTTACAGTTATAATTGGTTATTACTATCTAAAAAAGAGACAAGAAGCTTAGTCTCAAATATTAATCCCCAATTGAAAAACTAAACGCAACTTTATAATCGAAAGTCAAAATTGTAATACTAAGTGCAACTTTACTACTTGTGATTGTTGCATTTAGTTTTTCTATATTCACATATTGATTAGAATTTTATAGTATTTAGGT
>JAKPKF010000084.1 GCA_029553845.1 bacterium
ACAGATAGATGTGGATTTGATTGAAAACTTTAACTGGAACAGTATTCCATGCAATACAATCAGGATCTATTGGGGTGGTCAAAATTTCGGAGAAGAGTTCACAGATTATACTATGCCTGTAAGCTTTAACCCTATGTACCAATCATCGGTAAATGTAAAAACCATAGACAATAATGGCAAAAATGTTTTAATTACTCATTTCTCATATAACCGTTACTTACTGTCTTTTGATGAAGAAAGAAATGCTACAATTTATACAGCAGAGGATCTTTACGGGTCACTACCCTATTCTTTTATTGATATAAATGGTGATGGATTAAAAGATTACCTTTATACTGGATCACCAGCATACGCAAGACTTGGGGAGCATAGTCATGATCCAATAAGTTTCAGCGAAGAAACATATCCAATCACTGGGTTGCCTCCTAGTGGCGGCTACGGATTGTGGACTATTACAGGCTTGAGCGACACCAAATATGATGTTCTCATGACCTATGCCAGAGGTGATAATATCAACGATAGCTGGTTAAGGTTTTATACCTTGGACGAAGTGAGTTCTGTTGATAATGCCATAGCACCTGAAATCTTTTCTCTATACCCTATACCTTTTAGAGATGAACTCAATATCCAAATCAAAACTAAACTTCAAAAGCCAACGAACGTAGCTGTTTACAATATCAAAGGTCAAAAAATAAGAGAGCTTGCTTCTGACGAAGCTAAAAACATCAGCTGGGATGGCAAAGATCTCTTTGGCAATAATGTCTCATCAGGCATTTACTTTGTCAAAGTAAAACAAGACAATCAACAACAGATAAGAAAAGTATTAAAGATAAAATAAGGAGTTTTATGGTAATGTCAGAGTTGTAACGATAGCTTTTTATCCAATACAATATGTCCCAGGGCTAAAACAACTAATCTTTAATGAAGAGATAGAAATAGAACTAAACTATTCAAACAGCCTACCAGCTCATGTCAACCCCATATATTCCTACACGCATCACATTGAAGAAAACAAAGCGTTTTTAAACAATATCATAGCAAACAACAATGACATTGAAGCATATTATCCACCAAGAATAGGTTTGGATATAAGCACTTCTGAGCAACCAGATTTAATAATCATAGGGAAAGCTTCATTAGAAGATTCATTTGGCAGATATATTGAGTGGAAAAAGCAAAAAGGTTACAG
>JAKPKF010000085.1 GCA_029553845.1 bacterium
ACGGCCGCGGTCGCCTAGCTGTTCATAATTGCTAGGCTTAGGCTTACTTTTGATAAGTCATAAACTTTCATGGCGGCATATGAACTCGCTCTTAATAACCACTAGGGTGAAAGGAGACCATGATTATTTGTCCGAACATAGTAGCTCCCTCACTCTACTTAAAGAGTGGATGCATCGGATACTACTAATGTAATAGAGGATTGATTCTCCTCCTTTATAAGTTCTAAAATTAGAGCTCATAAAGGAAGAAGGAACTCCCTAGTTTGGTCATCGCCAAAGAGTTCCTAAATCCTAAATTTTAAGAATTATTGTTCTTTACGTTTTCTAATAAAGAAGTAACCACCAATGGCGGTTAAGCCTACCAAGGAAACGACAATAATGAGAGAAATAGTTGTTCCGTTATTGCCTATGACATTGGATAAAACAATTCCAGAACTTGATAAAGGTGTGATTGTACGACTCATGAAGTTGCTATATTTGGATGTACCGTATTTTGCAACAATATAATCGTATCTCGCTAATGCTTTAGCAATGTTATCGCCAGATTCACTAGCAACACCTAAACGGAATTGTTTTTTTTCAACAGCTGTTAATGTGTCATATTCAGTTGCTAATAAGGCCCAAGTCCAATAAGTTGAACCTTCTTTGATTGTGAATGTTGGTTCACTATTTCCGGTTGCATCACAAGTGAATGCGCCCAAGAATGTTTGAGCAAAAGCGTCTGCATTATCTGATACAACTAACTTATAAAGTTGGACAGTTCCAGAAGTATAATATCTAAATCTATCACCAGTTGTACTGAATGTGAGTTGATAACTTGAACTGCTACCAGCAATAGTAACATTGTTTCCTGAAATGGATAATGTATTGACTAAAGCGGCATCACTAACATTCATACCATTATCAGCTGTTTCTCTACCAATATACTTTGTGGATTTTCCTTGAATTGAATAACCAGTACTATAAGAAGCAATCGTCCATTCCAATTCTTGGCCAGCTTCAATAACATCATTAGCATCAGCAGAAACCACTTTATAGTTAGCTTCCAAATCAGGATTTGTTAAACCACCGTTCATTGCGACTAAATCAGAATTAGCATTAGTGCCTACAATAAGATAATTGCCAGACCAATCTGTAGGAGCTGAGGTAACTAATTTATATTCAGCAAGAGCGTAAACGTAGACATGGAACGATGTTGTGTCAGATCCACCATCACCAGAATATGAAACTTCGCAATCAAATCCTGGAACATCGCCATCAACAAATGGCGTTGGATCATCTAAATCAGTTTCAACACTGGCTGTGACATCTTTGAAATTCGCTGTCGTTTCATCTGCACCATCATATGCGGTAACAGCAAAACCAGTAAAGCTAAATGTTTCACCAACATGGTAAACAACATTTGGCATAGAGGTGACTGAAATATGATCTAATGTTCCAAAGCCAGCGAGAGCTTCTAAAGTAATGTAAATAGAAGTTAAGCCAGATTGAACATTACTTAATGTATTTCCATCAGAATATCCAACTGTAAAGACAGTGTCATTCAAGTTTGAAGTTGTTAATGTATTCTTTGTACCAATTGTAGCGGTATCAAGAGCGGTTCCACTAACGCTACCACCTTTGTATAATGCAATGCTTGGAGTTTTTGAACTCCATTGAGCAAATGTCACTGTAACTTGTTTAATCTTATAACCAATTTCGGTAAGAGTGAATTTTAATACTTGAGTATAACTACCAGATGCAGTTTTTGTTGCAAAAACAGGTCTATCAGTAATTGTGCTTGTTTGTTTTGAAGCAAATAAATCGATTGTAGCAGCATAGTCGCCACCAATATCGGTTTCACCATTTAATCCTTCATGATTTCCATAACTGTTAGACCATTCACTAGCATATGTGCTGAAATTTGTTGTGAAATCGTATGTTGTTTCTAAAGGTTGCTCTTCAAAATTTACTGTGACAGAGGTTGTGGCACTTAAGGTGATTGTGTCACCTGGATCTTTTGATACTCCTCCGACAGTGTAATTTACAAAGCGGTATCCACTAGAAGCAGAAACACCAGTTAAACTTGCAAATGGCAATAATGTATAAGTGCCGGCAGGTTGTGAAGTGTGTGCATAAGAACCACTACCATTAGAACCAGCTGAATAAGTAACAGTGTACACATCTGCCCATTGGGCAAAGAATGTAACATCCGCTGAAACGGTGTAAGACGAACCTGCAGCTAATAAAGAACCTGCATTTCCAGCTTTCCACCCGCTAAATGCTTTGTTTGATGGTGCTGTAAAACCACAATTTGGTAATGTGTAGCTGCCAGAAACATCTGTAACAGCAGACATCGAACCAGTTCCGCCATTTCCGTTAAATGAAACAGTATATTTTGCAGCTGAAGCCCATGTCACTTTTAGCGATGTAGTCGCATTAGCAGATAAGGCAGTACCAGACGTCTTTAGATGATACAAAATAAAATAGTTGCAAGAAGTATTTGTATTAGTCCATGTTAAAGTTGCCTGTCCCGAACTACTAGGGCTCGCTATTGTAGCTGTACCAGCAGGAGCAGAAGTATCTGGATTACTAAATGCACTAGTGCCAAAATAAACAACACTTCTTCCACTAGTTGAACCATCAATAGTTCCGCCTGAAACAGTTAAACTAACAGATGAGATATAATATCCGGTCTGAGTTGTTGTGTTTCTTGCTGAAAAGTTGGATGAACCTGCTGATTGGTTACCTCTAACAGCTCCAGTGGAACCGTTAAAAACTTGCAAAGCATAAGTAACACCAGAAACGTTTGTACTATTTGCAACACCAGTTCTATCTGTTCCTGTGGCACTAAGTGAGTTTGTGGTATATCCACCAAAACCTTTGGCAAAAAGAACATCTTGCCCAGCACCAGCAGCGTGAGCCGGAACTGCTTCACTATTACTCGCAACAGTGAGACCTACACCGATCGCCATGGTGAGACCTAACGCTACACCGACGATCTTTGTAAATAATTTATTCATATTTTATCTCCTTTCGATTTTCTCCAAGGCCGTTTTGGTTATTTAGCCAAGTGAGCGTGAATAAACCTTTTGATATAAGTCAATTTGTCCATTAATCCAAAGGCATCCAATATCAGCCAGATTAATGAATAATCGACTAAAAGATTTTGCCAGTTCGCTACCGATTGCATATGTCCCCATTGGACCAATGATAGCTACGCTGACGTTTGAGACTCGGAGAGAGAATGAAGAGTCATGTGCACTTTGATTCTTAGGCTATCTCGTTATCACAAACAAAGAGGCGAATCCTTAATTAAGCCAAGACGCCTTGACCATTAGCGTCTCTCCCTTTGGGGAGCCGCCTCTTATGTTGACAATTATAAGAAGAAGAAGAAGAAGCAAGCACTCGCTATACTAGAGTGCTAAAGCACTCTAAATATTTTCAAAGAATGACAATCTAGCGATTTGTATTACAAACCACTATTTCCTGTGTGCCCTATTTTTGAAGAATGCACCCCTTATCATGTCAAGCAAATTTGAATGATTTTTAGTATTCAAAAAATCCCTGTGCAATGCCTAAGTTATGTGCTTAGGCGACAGGGTTAAAATGCATGTAATATGAAAAGAAAATGGTCTAGTAGTACAGTTGTGGTTTGTTATACTTTGGACGGCCAATTAGTTAAAATTTATCGAAGTGCAAAAGATGCATCTAGATGTAGAAACCTTTATCCAAGAACAATCGATAGGTGTATTCGTGGCGACATTAAAGTTGTCAAAAATCTTCAATGGAAAAGATTTGAAGTTGGTGAAGTTCCTGACACCATC
>JAKPKF010000096.1 GCA_029553845.1 bacterium
AAAAATTGGAAGTAGGTATAATTGTTAAACCAACAAAAAGAGAAAAAGGTTTTATGGACCCCACACCCGGGACCCCAAGAGGAAGTTCTGACTCGGACAGAGTTTGAGATACTTTATGGTGGTGCAAGAGGAGGAGGAAAAACAGATGCTGGGATAGTGTGGCTAACGGACTATATTCTTAATCCTAAATTTCGAGCATTAGTTATTAGACGCAATGCCGATGACTTATCCGACTGGGTGGATAGAGCTAGCAGAATGTACGCAGGATTAGGGGTCAATATTGCTTATAGGCCTGCTATTTTGAGGTTTCCAAGTGGGGCTATTATCAGAACTGGCCATCTAAAGGACGAACTTGCTTATACTAAATACCAAGGGCATGAGTATCAAAGAATGCTGATTGAGGAGCTGACACAAATTCCTAGTGAAAAACGTTATATGCAACTTATATCGTCTTGTAGATCTACTGTACCAGAATTAAAACCAGAGATATTTATGACAACCAACCCTGGAGGAGTTGGCCATTCGTGGGTGAAGAAAAGATTTATAGATCCTTCGCCTCCTAACGTACCGTTTAAGGATCCCTCATCTGGCAGAACAAGGATATTCATACCCGCTAAAGTTGACGACAACCCCACGCTGATAAAAAACGACCCTGACTATGTCGCTGGATTGGAGGAGTTGAGAGTTGCTGACGAGCAATTGTATAAAGCATGGAGACTGGGAAGCTGGGACGTGTTTATTGGACAAGTGTTTACCGAGTTTAATCGAGACATACACGTCAACGATAGACTAGATTATCCCATAAAAGATTGTATTAAGATAATAGGTTTTGACTGGGGGTATAACGATCCCGGCTGCGCCGAATGGTTAGCTATCGCACCCGAAAATAAACGAGGGGTAAGAAGGCTACATTTTTACCGTGAAATATATAGAAACGGAATGAGGCCTAAAGAGTGGGCGAGTGAATTATCTATTTTTGCTAAGATAGAAGATACGGACTTTCTAGTCTTACCCCATGACTGTTTTAGCGCACCTCATGGGGCTAGAACTATTGCGAGTATATTTCAAGAGGTCTTTAGAAAACAAAACATCACAACAAGGATTGTGCCTGGTAACACTTTAGCTAAAGGGGCAAGAATAAACAGGGTAGCTTTGATGCACGAGGCGTTGTCTATCTCGCCCGACAATAAACCTCATATGTACATGCACCCCGATTGTAGTAACTTGATCAGAACGTTGCCAGAGTTGGTACACGACGAAGTTAATGTGGAAGATGTCAATTCTAACAGTGAGGATCATGCTTACGATGCCGCTTCTGGTGCGTTGCTTTTTGTAAAAAACAAGTGGAATTTATTATCTGGTTCTGTTAAAATGAGAAAAAGGACGGCCAAACCATCTCCCTATATTAAACCTTTGGCTGACGGTACATTTTCATCGCGTGATTTTATGAAAGAATATAAAAGAAAAATAAAAAAGAGGTCGCATGTTTAATAAGGGGAGAGACGAGGAAAACAATATTAGTGTTTGGCTCGATGAGAGCGGTGACGATGTAAAATCTTTTTATTGTTGCGTTTGTGGGCATAAGTGTTTCGAGTATCATGGGAAAGTTAAGCTGATAGTGCAAGGGGCGTCTAACGCTGGCCGACAATTAGTGGTACAATGTAAAGGGACTATATTTAAGAAAGACTATTACGGAGGGGTAATGCCAGTAAAATGTAAAACTAAATATTGGATCGGATAATGAACACACAAGACGAAAAGCAAAACGATGCAGTTGTAGACAGTACGTCACCCATTAGTTTACCGATTAGCGATAATGAATTTTTGAGGTTAGTCAATAAGAAAATATCTGATGCTAACGTTTATTATGATAAGATTGGCCTCAATAGTAGGTCTAAACGTAACGAGAAGTATTACAAAGGTGGATCTGATGACGACGAGGAGTTGGAGGATTGGCAGATTGACTATAAAGATAATATGATATATCAAGATGAGGAGACTCGCTTGAGTTTAGCCGGTAGCCGTTTGCCCGATATCGTAGTCGTACCCTCCTCTAAAGATGCTAAAGCTAGTGAGATCGCTAAATTACAAGAGAAAGCTTTGAATATTACGCTTAAGTCGAGTAATATGCAATGTTTAGTCAAGGATATTTTAAGGCAAAGAGATATTAAGTTTAGATCTGCTGTTAAGATAACATGGGATAAGACTATCGGAGATGACGGGGACTATCTGTTTAAATTGGTAGATGTTGACAAGCTAATATTAGACCCTAATGCAAATATACCCCATTTTGGCTTTACTACTGACAACATGCAGTATATTGCAGAGTTTATTGAGGAACCTGTTGGTGAGGTGCTTGCTAAATTTCCTGATAAAAAAGATGAGATATTTAAAGAATTGGGATATATCAAGGGTACTACCGCTCAAATGGCCTCCATTATAAGATATACCGAGTTTCATTTTACATGGTATGACAAAGACGGCAAGAATATAGAGGGCGTTGGTTGGAAATATGGAGATGTCGTTTTAAAAACGCAGAAAACCCCCTACTGGGATTGGGACGGAAAAGAAATATCATCAGAGGAACCTAATGAAATGGGCGAGTTTGACGTTGAGACGGTGTATAAGAACTTTTTTGATCGTCCACGTAAGCCGTATATATTAGCAACTCATATCAATCTAGGCAAGGATCCTATTGATGTTACAACACCTATTGAGCAGGCAATACCGTTGCAAAGAATTATAAACAAAAGAGGCAGGCAAATTACAGAAATATCCGATAGTACTGTTGGTAAATTAGGATTTGCTGGTGAATATATATCCAAGGATCGTGTAGAGGAGATGAGTACTGATCCTAAAGAGTATATTTATCTAGACAGTGCCGATGATATAAGAAAAGCAGTTACTGTATTTCCAGGTTCGCAAGTTAGCCCAATTCTATACCAAGATCTTGTGTCTAACAGAGGGCAAATAGACTCCAAGTTTAGCACCCATTCTACCACGAGAGGTGAAACGGTTGATAACGCATCCGGTAAGTCCAAACAAATCACTCGCGAAGGTGATTTAACGATAAGTGATGATTTAGTCAATATAACTATCGTTCGTTTGATGTCGGAAATGGCGCAATGGGCAACACAAATGATGGTCACGCAATATAAAACGCCTCATTTTGTGCGCAATTTAGGAAAAGACGGGGAATTAGTAGAGATTGAATTACAGAGGGATAACATTGATAACGGTGTGTCAATTATGGTTGACGCTAGTACTGTCGATAAATCAAAGAGAAGGAGCGAGGCGTTGTTAATGGCTAGCCAGAGGAACATAGATCCTTTGTCTATGTTTGAAGATATGGATTTACCTAACCCCAAAGAAAGAACACGGAGATTAGTAAGTTTCTTAATGGGAGTCCAAGACGGCTATTCTCGTTACTCTGATGATGTCGGACTTGACGAAAAAGAAAAAGAGGAGTCCGAAGATAAAGCTGTTGAGGATATTAAAACTCTAGTTAGTGGTGGCGAAGTAGAACCAGAGGACATTGATGAAGCGTATTTAAGGACATTCATAGACTTCGTGGGGAGTGATGCTTTTGGCGAAATACCGCCTCAAGCTCAACAAAAGATACAAGAATATGTGTCTAGATTAAAAGGAATGGCTGGAGGTAGTGGGGCTATTGCACCTGACGGACAAGCCATGCCCGAACAACCCCTAGAAGGAAATTTGCCTGAGGAAATGCCACCGCCTCAGACAGGTATGGTGTAACATGCTCGGAATATCCGATAAGTGGAAACAACGCTTAAAGGAGATGATCAGTGGTGCTCCTGTGGCACCTTTCATTGAGGTTGGTGATGTTTATGACTTCGGCAAAGAGATATATAAAGATTATATATATGACAGAGAGAAAAAAGAAGTTTTGCCTTCTGGACTAATATCTTATAACGTACAGCAAAAGAAAGCGGTGCCTAAACATGGGGAGCTTGCTAAATTGGCAACTACCAATATTGGTGAGTTAACACCTGACGAGCAAGAGAAAAAAATACAGCAAGACCTTGATCTAGCGACTAGCACCATGCCTATAGTGGGTGTAGGTAAATTTGGAAGCAAGGTGGCTAATAAGATTGCTTCTAAAGAAATAGGGGCAGTTAAGAAAACGGGGCAAAAGATCGGTGAAGCAGTATCTGACGTAGTAAAGAAAACGGCTAAGAAGTTTAGCGATATATTAGATAATGTGGAGGCGACTAAACCCGCAGAGATATCAAAGGTTGAGCCCACCCCCACACGAGTACAACCTAAAGTACCTATATCACAAAAAGCTCTTAGCAATGAAGCAAGGAAGTATAAGAGTGCTGAGGAGTTTGTGAAGGCACAGTTTGGAAGAGATGTTAAATTTGCAAAAGTTGATTCGTTAGATGTATATGAAACTAATATAAATAGAGGATTAGTTGAAGATATTAAAAAACAGATACAAAATGGTGATTTTGTTGGTGCATTACAACACAGAGAAGCTATTGGAAAAACACCAGCGATAAGAGTTGAAGATGGAAAAGTTATAGATGGTAATCACAGACTTATTGCGTTAAAAGAACTTGGCATAAAAGAAGCGCCAGTTGAAATTATTGGTAGTAGCGGAAAAGTAGATTTAACAACAAAATCCCAACTAACTGACATCTGGAATAAAGCACAAACTAAGACAGACCCCCTTATACAAGAAGCCAAGAAATATAAGAGTGCAGAGGAGTTTATTAAGGCACAAGGGACACCTGTTTATCACGGGACATACGAAAAAGGTGCGATAAAGTTTGATAAATCCAAACTTGGTGTAAACAAGCCAGATTTTCTCTCAAATTTAGGATTTCATTTTACTCCTGATAAGAAAATGGCGGACAATCTTTTTGCTTATGATTATGGTGGAAAAGGGCAAGGTCAAACAATAGAAGCAGTATTAAACATCAAAAAACCACTTAAAATAACCGAGACTGATTTGGTGAAAGATATTATCCGTTATGGAAAAGAAAAAGGAACGATACCAAAACCTACTGCTGATGAATTACTTAAAAGACCTCTCTGGGGAAAAACAACAGACATAAAGGATATTACTCATTACATTTATCGTGTTTCTAAACAATCGCCAGAAAAAGCACGATTTAATATAAAACAGGTAGCACAGGATTATTTGGAAAATCTTAAAAAACAAGGTTATGATGGGATACAATATAAAAATGAAATAGAATGGGCAGCAGATAATAGATATGACTTTATTGCTTTTGAACCATCTCAAATTAAAACCAAATCCCAACTCACCGATATCTGGAATAAAGCACAAACTAAGACAGACCCCCTTATACAAGAAGCCAAGAAATATAAGAGTGCAGAGGAGTTTATTAAGGCACAAGGGACACCTGTTTATCACGGAGGAGCTGGAGTTGATGAACTTAGTAAGTCTGTTAAAATTCTATCACCAGAAGATAAATTAAAATACCCATCAAGCGGTGGTGGTTATATTGGTTTAAGCACGAGTCCAGATAAGAGTTATGCTCAACAATATTCCAGGCAAATAGCTGGTCGTGATGATGTGGCGGAATTATTTATACAACCCAACGCTAAAATTAAGAATATAAAGGGTGCTATTGATGATATGTCAGCAGATGAATTAGAAAAATTATCTAAAAAGTTTGATGTATTAAAAAGTGTTGAAGATAATGAATTTAGAATTTTAAATGAAAACATAATCAAAACCAAATCCCAACTAACAGATATCTGGAAAGAATCCCAACCCCTCTCTACAAATAAAGGGACACAGACACTAACAGAAGCTCTTAGAGGGGAAGCAAAAGGTGGTTACAAAGCAAAAACTAGCGGTGCTGATGATTATTACAGGTTAGTTAAGAGGGACGAAGCTGATGATATAATGAAAAATGGACTTAAACCAAATGCGGACGGTTATGTCAATCTTGCTACGCCTGGAGGCATCAGTAGAATAGCGAGGTTGAGTAGTGTGAAAGGTGATAATGTTTTGATTAAGGTAAGGCCTAAAAACATTGACAGCGTGACTAGCGATAGTGCTGCGGTTAGGGGCAAAATATCTCCCAAAAGAATTAGTTTAATATCGGATTTACGCAAGGAAACGCTTGAGAAAAAGCTCAAGGATTTGTTAAATATTTAATTTATGATATAATATAAAAAAGGAAATTATGAATATATCTGAGATTAAACCGTCAGTACGTCTTACCGAGGCAGAAGTGCCTGGCCTCAAATCTTT
>JAKPKF010000105.1 GCA_029553845.1 bacterium
GACAATCCTATTACTGTAGGTGCATACAACGGAGGAACTCACGTTAGAAGTTCAAGTGGTACTGATAGTTCTTCGGCAAATTCACCCAAGAACAGTAAGTACATAGCGTCAGGTACAGTTGATGTTGGTGGTGGTACTGTAGCAGTAAGTTCGGTTACTACTGCAAACTGCCCGCTCAAGATTAATGTTTCCTACGATTCAAACATAACAATAACAAATGTTAAGATGTTTGCTTACAATGGGACAACAGAAGCGACAGCACCAACAAATCTTGATGTTTACTTAGCAGAGCAAGGAGATAGTGCGTGGGTAAATGCAGACGGAAGTGGTAGTGCTTTGACTTTGGGTGATAAGTCAACAGGAGCAACTTCACACGACTTCTATGTCTTAATGAGTGTAAGTCCTAGTGCAGTTGGAACACAGAGTGCAAACAAAGTCAAATTCTCGTTCACATACCAGTAGCATCACAATTTAATTTATAACATTTGAGGAGAGGTTATGATACCAGAAGAAAAAGTAAAATTTGTTGTTGGGCTTTCCAACGGAGAGAATTTAACAGAGGGAAAAGGAATCCTGTCTAAAGTGGCAGGAGAGGATTCTCCTTGGTGGAAACTTCAAAAATATCTAAAAGACAATGGATTAAAAATCACTTCCATGTCTCTTTACTGCAAAACTAAGGTAGGCAATAGACACTACCATTTACCAAACGAGAAGAACAAATTCAATGGGGAAGTTCCTATTGGGTATAATTGTTTCAGAGAATTTTCTGGAGATGTTTTGGGAACTGGACAGAATTACGAACACTATACCTGTATGGAAGCGATATATCCTAAGTTTAAGGTACAAGTGAGAGTGTCAGAGCGAGATAATGACAAATGTTGGGTTAATATAGTTAAGAATAAATAATGGCTACAACAGAAGTTGATATCTTAATAGCAAGGGCGAGAAGGAAACTTGCCCTTAAAAAGAAAGAAGAACAAAAGAAGATTATTAGCGAAGAAATAGGCAAGGTAGATAAAAAGGTTGTAGATACCCACCTCATATCTAATCGTGCCCTAGAGAAGGCTACAGAGGCTCTGGAGGTGGCTAAAACAATCTCTAAGCAAAAAGGTGAGAAAGGTGATGATGGCTATACTCCAATTAAGGGAAAGGATTATTACACACCAGAGGAGATTAAAGAGATTAAGAAAGAGGTAACACCGATTAAGGGAAAGGATTACTTTGACGGAAAAGACGGAAAAAAGGGTAGGGACGGAAAAGATGGAACAAGGGGATTAAGAGGGCTTCCAGGAAAGGACGGCAAGGATGGAAGGAATGGAAAAGATGGAAAGGATGGTAGGGATGGAAGTCCAGACACACCATATGAGATAAGAGATAAATTATCCTCGTTGAGGGGGAATGAAAGGTTGGATGCCAAACATATTAAGAATTTAGAAAAGCAGATAGATTTAAGAGTGACTACTTTTGGTGGCAATTCTGGGGGTGGTTCTAGTACAGAAGTTGATCCAGTATATACAGCAGACAAACCTAGCATAGTATTTAGCTACAATGGAGATGTTGCACTAGAATATACAGGAGAC
>JAKPKF010000121.1 GCA_029553845.1 bacterium
ATGTAAAACTTAGTGATCCCTCTGTTGGTGCAGATGATCCCACTAAATCTATTAACGAAGCATTTCAAAATACAACCTCTGAAGATAATACTACACCTTATATTGTATTAGAACAACATACCTACCTTGATTTAGACCAAGATGGTTATTCAGAACCTTATATTGTCACTGTAGAATTAGATTCTCATAAAGTATTGAGGATTATTCCTCGTTTTAATGGGGATAGTATTATTGTTGATGAAAAGAGTAAGGTTATTTCTATTGAGGCTACTCAATATTATACAAAATACTCCTTTATTCCCAATCCTGATGGGGGTTTTTATGACCTTGGTTTTGGTAGATTACTTGGACCTCTTAATAATTCTGCTAATACTATTATTAATCAACTTGTAGATGCTGGTTCTTTATCAAATTTACAATCTGGTTTTATTGGTAAAGGTCTTCGCATCAAAATAGGAGAAACTAAGTTTGTTCCTGGTGAATGGAAGACAGTAAATGCAACAGGGGATGATATTAAAAAGCAAATCTTTGCTTTACCAGTACGAGAACCTAGTGATGTTTTATTCAAACTTCTGGATCTTCTTTTAAAGTCTGGAAAAGAGTTAGCATCAGTAGCTGAAATATTTGTTGGTAAAATGCCAGGTCAAAATACACCTGCTACTACCACAATGGCTACAATTGAACAGGGTATGAAGGTATTTACTTCTGTTTATAAACGTGTTTATCGTTCATTAGCATCAGAATTTAAAAAAATATATAAACTTAATCGTGAGTATATGAATAATGAAGAGTACATTTCAGTATTAGATGAACCTGTACAACAGGAAGATTATAAAGGACCAGAAAACGATATATATCCAGGTGCTGATCCTACCGCTGTTTCTTCACAAGAGAAGCAAGCAAAAATACAAGCTGTAATGCAACTTCTTCAACTAGGTACTATTGATCCAATGGCAGTAACTATGTTATATCTTGAAGCTCATGAGATTCCTAATCCTGAGAAATTAATGAAGCAACCACAGCCACAACCAGATCCTAAGATGGAAGCAATTAAGGCTAAGGCACAAGTTGATCAACAAAAAGCACAGATTGATATGCAGGTTGCTCAACATAAGATGCAGTTAGAACAGGCAACAAAAGAACAAGAACTTCAAATGAAAGCTGCACAGGTACAACAAGAATTAGAAGCTAAGAAAATGCAAGCAATCCTTGATGCACAACTTGCACAAGCAACTCAAAGTTCTAAGATACAGATGGATCAACAAGCAGCACAAGCTAAGATGGGACAGCAAGCACAGCAGTCTAAACTTAATATGGTAACTCAAGCAATGAGTCACCAACAAACTATGCAGCAACAAGCTGAACAACATAAACAACAACAGAAACAAATTCCAAAGGGGACTACTAAGAAATGATTGAAATTACAAAAGCGGATTTCGATGATTGGAAATCCAGTAAAGTTACTAAAGCTTTCTTTCAAGCTGCCGAAGAAAGGGTAGAAGATTGTAAAGATATGTTAGCAGGTAGTGCTGGTGTTGATACCTTACAAGATAGATTTCTTGTTGGTATGATTCAAGCTTATCGTGAAATGCAAGATTTTAGGATTGTTGAATTTTGATTACTTTACTTTTACACCACATTCTAATTGATCTTGATAAAAAGGAAACAGTATCCCCCGGAGGTATTGTAATTCCAGATCAGATTATAGAGAAAGAACGTAAAGCTGTTGAATATGGAACTGTCCTACAAGTAGGTCCAACTGCTTATACAGATTATGGCCGTGATCCTAGTATAATTAAAGTTGGAGATAAAGTTTCGTTTAATAGGTATTCAGGAAAAGAAATTACTGATCTTGATGAAAAGAAATATTTAATTGTTAATGATTCAGATGTTCTCTGTATCTTAAATTAAGGATAAAAAATGGATGAAGACATTCAATCTGTAGTAGATACAGAAGCAGTCGTAGAACAAAGTGTAGATACTTATGAAAGTCAAGCTCGAGAACAAGGATGGAAACCCAAGGAAGAATATCAAGGTGATCCTTCAAAATGGCGTCCTGCTAAAGAGTTTGTAGATCGTGGGGAATTGTTTTCCAAGATTGATACTATGGGCAAAGAACTTAAAGAGACTAAGAAAGCTCTTGCTATGCTCCAAGAACATCATTCTAAAGTAAGGGAAACAGAATATAACAAAGCATTACTAGAATTAAAAACACTTCAAAAGAAACATCTAGAAGAAGGTAATTCAGATGGTTATCTAGAGACTACAGAATTACTTACAGATTTAAAAGCTGAACAAAAAGCTAGGGAAGTTGTAAAAGAAGTTACACCTCCTCAACAAGATCCACGATTTATTTCCTGGTTGGGAGAAAATAAGTGGTATCAGAAAGAAGTTGAGATGCGTGAATTTGCTGATTCGATCGGTATGGGATATGCACAAACACATCCTAACCAAGATCCAGAAGAAGTGTTACAGTATGTAACAGTCCAAGTTAAAAAGAGATTTCCAGATAAGTTTGTAAATCCTAATCGTAATAAACCTGGTGCTGTTGGTACTTCTGATACTAATATTGAAAGTCGAGGTTCTTTTCAATTAACAGAAGATGAACGTCGTGTTATGAATACATTTGTTCGGACAGGTATTATGTCAAAAGAAGAATACATTGCCGAAGTTAAGAAAACTAGAGGAGTCTGAGATGACCGCAAAAGAAACCATTAAACGAGTAGTTCGTAAACCGCTTTCACAGCAAGGTCCGCAATCAATCATCGGGGATAAAGATCCCAATTCTCACTATAGGTTTGTGAATGATGTTGGTAGTAGGGTCTATAATTTTCAACAAGCTGGCTATGAGCTTGTAACTGACGATAATCTTGTCGTTGGTGATTCTCGTGTTTCGGATGCGTCTAATCTTGGATCTGCCCATCGTGTAGTTGGTGATGGTGGAACTGTTTCAGTACTTATGAAAATAAAGAAAGAATGGTTTGAAGAAGATCAAGCTAAAAAAGCTGCTCATGTAGATGAGCAAGAAAAGGCCATGAAACAAGATGCTTCTAGGGAATTTACTGGAACTTTAAAAATTTCATAATTCCATAGAAGTTTTTATAACTTTATGGAGATTTTATGGCTAATACGTCTAAAATTAACGGTTTTAAACCAGTAAAGCATATTACTGGT
>JAKPKF010000133.1 GCA_029553845.1 bacterium
ATCTCCCTGCTGCCTTCGGGCATCTTGACGTAGGTCTAAAAGAGGTTTTTCAATAGAAGTAGGTCCAGGACGCTCAACACCTTTCACTTCAGGAATACTCTCAATCTCAAATCCTTCAGGAAGCTCAGGAAATCTTTCATACTCTTCCCAAGCTTTTCTTTCAGCTCTAACTTCTTCGCGCTTAGCAAGATCTTCAATCATACCTTCGTCGCCCGCGCGACCTTTAGCTTCAACGTCATCCAGAAAAGCTTCGTACTCATTCTTGACTTCTGGTTTTTGAAATTCAGCTTTTGCTCGTTCAAGGGTAGAAAGTTCTTGCGCTTGAGGTCTCATTTCTGCTTCTCTAAACTGCGCAGCAGTAGGAACTGCTGGAGGCATACCTTTGCGCTCAGCAAGAATATTCCTCAACTGACTTTTTACAATACCTCCACCTTTCAAGCCAAGCCCAAAAGCTCCAAACTCAGCTCCAACTTGCGCAATGTCCTCAATAGGTCTTGTAATAGCTTTAGGTAATCCAACAGCTTCAAGTGACTGCAAAGGAACTCTGATGGCTTCCTTAGCTATGCCACCAACAGGCTCAAGTAAGTAGTTAAATCCTTTCGCAACATACTCTGAGGACTTCTTCCCAAGCTCTGTTGTAGGAATTCTTTCAGCAAGACCACCAAAGAACTCTCCAGTTTCTCTTGCTCCACTCTTTGCACTTTCGTAAGCTTTCTCAAGATCTCCTGTAGCCATGAGAGTTGTGAGGTAATTTCTTCCGGCAACTGCGGGTGCGAGAACAGCTCCTGCTCCGCCAGCAGCTTGGGTAGCAATGTTTTCAGAGAAAGGTAGAATAACTTCTTTTGTTACTTTCTCAGGAATGTCAAGCACACCTTTGATAGCTCTACCAGTCTTCCTGAGTAAAGATTCTTCGACAGTAGGAATAGAATCTAAGTCTATCTTATTAGTATTTTGTAGTGGAACAGCTGTATCTTGTGTAATAGTAGGAATATTATCTAAGTTCATAGTCACCTCTGCTGTTTTTAATTAGCTTGTTCTTTTGCAACAGGTTTTCCATCTTTATCAAAGTATATTTTCCACGTTCTTCCAGAACTATCTGTTTGTAGTGTACTTGATACAGACACTACAGAAGGATAGTTATCTAGTTTAGCTGGAACTTTAGCAACTTTACTAAAGTCAACAACTGCACTTTGTTTTTTATCCGGAAGCTCAAGTAAAGGAGGCAAACCTTTCTGCTTTCTTTCTATGTTTATAGTTTTCAATCTGAGCTTTCCGTATAAGTCTTCGGTAAACTTTGACCTTTCTGTCGGTATTTTTTCTGTTTTCGGAGCAATAGATTTTACTCCGGGAGGCAGATCTCCGAGTTTAGTATTTCCTTTTCTGTCAGTAAATATTACTTTTTTAGTATCCGGGTCTAAACCTAAAGGATACCACCTCTCTTCTTCTCTCTTTGCTTTCTTGTCAGTAATTTCCTCCTCACGAAACTTCTCAATAATTTTATTATGTCTCTTTTGTTCTTCAAGAGTTCTTTCAGCTCTCAGTCCACTAGCAATAGCTTGATCAATTTTCAACTCGCTAAAGTAGTCTTTCATGTCTTGAGCGTATTCTCGAAGCTTTCTGTTTTCTCTAGCTTCAATCATTTTTTCTTGCAAAGATGCAGCCTTCTCTGGAGAATACGGAGCAATAGTAGCAATCATACCTTTTATATATTCAGTATCTAAAGCTTCACGAGAAGTTATTCCCTTTTCTTTCAGAGAAAGTTCTTTCTTTGGCCAGTTAGTAATATAATCTCCCACAGCTTTCTGACCAGCAATTCCACTCTCAGCAGCTTGAGCTTGAGCACTGCGCAACCTTCTCTGCAACAAGACATTCGGCCCTTCATACTCTCTTCTTGCTCTTTCATTATAAGCCTCTCCACCCATCCTAATCAAGTCATTCGCGACAGGATTCTGCGGATCAAAATACTTCGCTGCAAGTCCAGCAATGCGCACAAACTGATCAAGAGGCATATTGTACTTGCTTGTGCCTACAGGAGTTTTCCAGTATTTTTCAAACTCTGTTTGTGGAGTATAAGGAGCAGTTTGAGTTGAAGTTTGAGCCATAACATTCTGTGGCTTAGGCTGAGTCATAGGAGTAGGCAAAGCTCCTGAAAAATCAGGAATAGTCTTAGCAGGAGTATTGGCATTTCTTATGGCTGTCTGAGCTACAGCTGAATCAGATGAACTTACTG
>JAKPKF010000148.1 GCA_029553845.1 bacterium
AGGGGAAGTGCTGAACAAGTTTATGCACAATACTATGCACCAATAGCACAGCAAAGACAAGAGCAGTTAGAAAGTAATTTTGCTGGTAGAAACTTAATAAGAAGTGGAATAAGGGAAAGGTCCCTATCAGACCTTTACAGAGAGTTGGGGCAAGAGCATCAAAAAGGAATAGAAGCTGATGTGTTACAACAAAGAGCGATGGCACAGGAAGATTATAATAGAATGCAGCAGTTATATGAGAGTAGTGCTGGAAAACAGAAACCGACAACAACAAAGTATGAACCTTATAAAGTAGCAAGACCTGTTACAGATGCAGGTACTTATGGAAGTTCTTATCTTGATTGGCTCAATAGGGCTACAAGAGTTTAATTAAGTATATATAAAAGCAATGGCAACAACAGCACAAAGACTAGCAGAATATGAGGATTTATACAGGAAGGCTCAGCAGTATAATCCTAATCAATACCAACAGGAGTTTGAGAAAGCATACGGAGAGGCTACCAACTATAATAAGGATTTAATAGAGCAACAGGCACAGGCTCTTGGGGAGTTACAAGCTGTTGCACCAACATACAGGGAAAGATACATGAACAGTTTAATTACTGACCCTACTGCACAAATGGCTTTAATTGCACAGGCAAGACAAGCACCTATTACCTCTTATGGGACTGCGGCTAATCTTTTAACGGCAAGGGGACAAAGATATCAAGATATTCTAAACAAGGCTTTAGGAGGATATCAGACAGCAGCAGAACAAGCCAATATAGCAGCAGAGAATGCTTGGAGATTGTATCAAGACGCCTTACAGCAAGACCAGTTTAATGCACAATTAAGGGCAAGTAGAGGCGGTGGTGGAACAAGTGCGATAGACCTTCTTAGTGCATTAGGTATGACAGGGGGAACGGAACCAGCACCAGTAGAAGATGTCGGTGGTGGTTTTATAGAAGACGGAGGTGAGACATCAAACTGGACTAGTTCTGCCCAAAAAACAAATATTTTTAATGCAATCCCAACCCTTATAGGAAACTATCTGGGCAATACTAGAATTAAAAAACCTGGAAGGGAATTAACATTTATGGAGAAATTACTTAACAGAAGAAGTAATAGAGGCTCTGGTTCAAGAGGAGGCTCTTGGTAATATAAACTAATATATTTAGAAACATGGCACTAAAGTATTTAAATGCAGAGGAGTTAGAAAAGTGGAAGGCTCAAAATCCTGGAAAAACCTATTTTGACACAGCAGGAAACCCAGTAAGTGTACCTAGCACTACTAAAGATTTAGGCTTTCTGGGAAACCTAGCAAGAACTGTTAGTAAACCATTTAGAGTAGGTGGTGGCGCACTTCAAGAACTTGGATATACAGTTGGAGATATAGTACGCCTAGCACAGGGTAAAAACCCATTAGAAAGACCAGAACAATATGTTGGACTAACACAGGAAGAATCACAAGCACTCTACGAAGACCCATTAAAAGAAGGATTAAAATCCGCAGCAGGTGTTATGTCCTATGCAGTACCAGCAGGAGCAGCCGAAGGAGCAACAACAGCTGGTGCGAGAATAGGAACTGCAGCAGCAAGAGGAGCAGGAGCAGGAACACTTGGGAGCTTTTCTTTAAGTGAGAGTGGAAAAGAATTAGAAACAGCTCTTAAGGGGGCAGGATTAGGATTTTTAATGGGAGGTGCATTACAAGGAGTAGGAGAAGGTGTAAAAGCAATTAAGAGTGCTAAGATAGCAAACAAATTAGACGATATGGCAGATGAGTTACAAGCCTCCGCTCTTAAAAAAGATATAGGAATAGCACCGACAACAAAACAAGGTAAGAACATTTTACCTAAAGAAGTATTAGAAACCGCCAATAAAATGGGGGTTAAAATAAAGAACCCAGAAGACCTAAAGACCTTTGGACAGGCACTATATGAGAGTAATGCGAATGTAGCAAATGTAGCAGCACAGCAATTAGACGATTTAGGAAGAGCAATAGACATAACAGATATTAAAAAACCTCTTTTGGAGCAATTGGCAAAAACTAAATCTCCAGAATTAAGAGCTCCTATTCAAAAAGTGATAGATAGTATAGATAACGCAACAGGGGGAAGTAATGTCATATCAGCAAGTGAATTGTTAAATCTTAAAAGAGAGTGGGGAAAGTTAGGTAACTGGAATCCATTTATGGACCCAGCAGCAACTACAACCGCAGGTGCATTTGAATCAGCATATATAAAAGCAAATGATTTACTAGACGACGCATTTAAGAGTGCTGGGGTTACAGGGTTTAAGGAAGCTAATAAAGCACTATCTTTGGCAATAGATGCAGATAACTGGGCTGATAGGGCAATAGCTAATAGAGCCAATAGACCATTATGGAATGATATGACACAGGACGCAGCGATAGCGGCAACGGTATTTGGTGGTGGTGGTCCAGGAGCGATTGCAGGGGCAGTAGGAAGTAAGGCTTTACAAAGATATGCAGAACCTTTAGCCGAAGGTGCTCTAAGAGGAGCCTCTAAAGTTGCTGGTGGTGCTAGCGCATTGCCACAAGTGCTACAGCCTATACTAAATGTAGGACAAAGAGCCGTTCCAGCAGTAGCAGGATTAAGAGCAGATACACAAGAAGTTGGAACACAGGGAGTTGGAACACAACCAATATATCCTACTGGGACAATTCCTACAACACAAGGAGGACAACAGGGGGTAGGAGCTCA
>JAKPKF010000157.1 GCA_029553845.1 bacterium
AAGTAACTATGTATGGCAACCAGATAGAGATACCGGTAAACCGAGCAATGAGCCGATGGATGAATATAACCATTTAATGGATGCTTTGAGATATGCCACATTTGAACTCGGAAGAAGTAATTTCAGTTGGTAGGCGAAAAAACACCCTGACCTATGATATCAAAAGGAAAATAAAGTGGGGTAGACGCGAGTATACGAGGGTGTTTTCCGGTAGATAAGTCAAAAGCAATGGGATATAATAAATTATAACTAAAAGGAGGCAATACAATGATTTTTCCAGATTTCCAAACAAATGCGATGCTTGGTCTCAAAAGCAAGATAAGCAGACTGGCAAATAGTGGGAAACCGCAAGAGGATTTCTTATTTAGCAATCTGAATGAATGGCAGGAAAGCGATACCAGAAAGTTCATGCTGACCGCTCAAGACTATTACGGAAATGATAATGATATCAAAGACCGTAAAAGATATTACATTGATAGAAAAGGGGTCAGACAGGAGGCAACCAATCTTGCCAATAGTAAACTGAGGCATCCCTTTATGAGAAAATTGACTAATCAAAAGGTCAATTATCTATTGAGTAAAGAGTTCAGTGTTCAATGTGATGATGATAAATTTAGTGAATTGCTTGGTGAGTATCTTGATAAGAAATTCCTAAAGATGATTAAGAATGTTGGCAGAGATTCGGTGGTCAATGGTTTAGCATGGATACAGGTTTACTATGACCGATTTGGTAACCTAAAGTTCAAGAGAATCCCAGCGGAAGAGATTATTCCATTTTGGGCAGACGCAGACCACACTATCCTTGATGCAGTATTGAGAGTCTATACTATTATGCAGTATCTACCAGATGGCGTCAAGAAGGAACTCATCAAAGTAGAGTATCATACTACTGAGGGCGTATGGTATTATGAAAAGACCGATAGAGGATTAAAACCAGACCCAGATAAAGGAGAAGGAGTTAAAGGTCATTTTATCATCTCTCAGGAGACGGTAGATGCAGATGGTAATGTGATGGTCGATGAAGATAACAATCCTATTATGACCAATGTTCAAATGACCTGGGATAAGGTACCATTTATAGCATTTAAGTATAACGCCGATGAAATGAGTTTACTCAAATTAATCAAATCACTTATTGATGATTATGACCTCAATACATCAGATACATCAAACAATCTACAAGATATTCCAGACTCAATCAAAGTGGTCAAGAATTATGATGGAACAGATAAAGGTGAATTTACTCAAAACCTTGCAACCTTCAGGACAGCATTCGTATCCGGTGATGGTGATGTAAAAGCATTGACTACCCCACTTGATGTTGCTGCTCTTGATAGTCATCTCAACAGATTGAGGAAAGATATATACGAGGCAGGTAGTGGGGTTGATACTCAAGAAATCAGTCTTGGTAATGCGTCAGGAGTAGCACTTAAATTTAGATATGCAGACCTTGATACTGATACAGATGATATGGCAAATGAATTTGCCGCATCCCTGGAAGAACTGATTTGGTTTATCAAAGTAGATATCCTCAATAAAGGACTTGGTGATTTCCTTGAAACTAAATTTGATATCATCTTCAATACTGATGGAATCGTAAATGAGTCAGAGATTATCATAGATGCCAAGAACAGCGTTGGTATTATTAGTGACGAAACCATCAGAGCAAATCATCCTTGGGTTACTGATGCTCAAGAAGAAGGCGATAGGATGAGCAAGGAGAATGAAGAAAAGATGAAGCAGATGCAAGAGGTAATGGGAGAAGGGATGGTCCCAGGATTTGGTGAGGAGGCGTCAGACGAAGGCGGTGAGGAATAATGCCTGCAATATCATCAAAAGAGTATTGGGAGAAGAGGTCTGAACTCAATCTGATACAGAACGAGAAATCAGCATCTCAATATGAAAGACAATTAAAGAAAGCATATGAAGAAACCATCCGGTCAATCAGAAAAGAGGTCCAGGCGTTTTATCAAAGGCACTCAGATGAGACCGGGGTTACCCTAACCTCAGCAAGAAGACGACTCAAACCAGATGAGCAGATGGATTTCCAAAAGCAAGCAAGGAAATACCTTGATGAGATAGAAAGGCTCGGAGATAAGGCGTTTACGGCGGAATATCGTGATTATCTCAAGAAGTTATCTGGCAGAGCATATATATCACAGATGGATGAACTCGTGACTAATATCAGACATAATATTGAAACCTTATCTACTGGATATAATGCAGGTCTTGGTAATACCCTCAAGGATGCTTATGAAGATGGATATTTCAGAACGATGTTTGATGCTCAAAAGAGAGCAGGGGTTGGGGTATCATTTACAACGCCAGGCGGTAAACAATTAGAAACTGCAATCAGAGAAAAATGGTTAGGTCAGAATTATAGTGATAGAATATGGGCAGATAAGAAAAAGCTTACCGATAATATCGAACAGATGTTATCTCAGGAGTTTGTCAGAGGTAGAGGTCCCAACGATATAGCAAGAGACTTTGCAGACCGGCTCAATGTGAGTTATTCAAATGCTCAAAGACTAATACGCACCGAAATCAATTACATCAGCAATAAGGGGAGTCTACAGGCGTATAAGGATACCGGGATAGTTGAGAAATACAGATATCTTGCTACTCTTGATAGCAGGACTTCCGATATCTGCAGGGAGCTTGATGGAGAGGTCTTCGAGATTAAAGAAGCAAAGGTAGGAGTCAATCTACCCCCATTACATCCATATTGCAGGTCAACCACAGTCCCTCATTTCGATGATGATGATATAGGAGAGTTGATTGAGGATAGAATAGCAAGGGATGATGATGGTACCGGCAAGAGTATCAGACTTGGCGAAAATCTAAAGTTCTTCGATTGGGTAGAGAAATATGGGTCTGAATCATTTAAGAAAAAAGTAACCGCTCAGAGAGCAAAGTTTAAGGGTATGGATATGGCATCTTCCATCACTGAGGCATTGGTGGTAGAGGAAATACTAAAAGCATTTGACCCTGATGAGTATGAGCCTTTGACTGAAGAGGAAGTCATTGAAAGCATGAAAGCGTTTTACGGTGGTGATAATATTGACCATTATGATATGCCGGATGAATATAGAAATTATGTTGGAACCGGCAATAGTTTTAGAATGAATAGACTCTTATATAGTGGTAGGTATGCTGATATCAAATCCGGTAGGGTATCACCAGATATGAGGGATGAATTTCTAGTAGACCAGATTGATGCATTTAAGGATTATATTGATAAGGCTCCAAATCTCCATAAGAACACCAAACTCGTGAGATTTATTGGTGAGAATGCTCTTGAAGGAATGGTCAATTTAGTGGTCAGAAATCCAGAGATTGCCAATAAAATCACGGGAGCGATAAAGGGAGCGTTGAGAGGTCAAGAGGATAAAGCGGTTGTCCAAAAGGAATTTACATCCCATGTAGCAGGAGCGATGTTTGAGGCAAATAGTTTTATATCTACGAGTTACGATATCAGACAAAACGTATTTAAGGGCAGGGATTATCAACTCGAAATCTATGCTGACAAAGGTGCTAATGCTCTTATGACTTATAACCATGATGAGTCAGAGGTGGTCCTAAATGTAGGTAGTAGACTTGAGTTTATAGATGTGGAAATCAAGAGAGATAAAGCAGTAGTAAAGATGAGAGCACATTCCATGGATAAGAAGTTTACAGATTAATTCATTCTTCTATATAATAGGTAGGAGGTGATATCATGGGAAAGCAAACAATCGTGACTTGCGATAGTTGCGGAGTTGATGTATTTAGTAAAAAGTATTTTACCCTTAATATTAGAAAGGTCATTCATGGAAAACAAACAATAAATCCTGCTATCTATTTATGCCCCAAATGTTTCAGAGAAACTAAATTAGCAATGTTGCTAATAGATATCGAGGTGGAAAAAGATGACTGAAAAAGAAATGAGTCAAGAGAGATTCAAAGCGAAACCAGAGGAACTCAAGGTGATATTTAGACCGCAATGTATTGATTGTAGGAAGAATATCAATAAAGATAGTTGTGAGGAATTTAAGTCAAAACCAAAAGATTATGCAGAGAATCAGGTTGAGTGTCCATTATTTGTAGCAAGATATGAAGAGAGGTAATCGAAAGATTACTTCTTTTTTTTTACCAAAAAGACTTGACTTATATATTAATATGTTATATAATATTATTAAGAGATAGGGATTAACACTCAAAACACTCAAGGAGGAAAAGATATGTTAACAGTATTTGAATTTCTACTTAAAAACGAACAAAGAATGGCACAGGAAAGGCTCGCGAAACTTGAGGAGATGAAAGCTCCAGAAATCATGGTCCAAGGACAACGGAAATTAGTTGCAGAATTGGAAAAAGGAAATCTCAAGATTGGTGGAGACCAAGAATTGCTCAAGGCAGAGTTTGAGACATTTGAATTGAAAAAAGGTTCAGGAGGCAAAGGCTACATTCAATTTGATAATGGAATCAAGTATTTCCCCCAGGCAAAGTACGGAAGATTCATAACAAGATAGATGGAGAGGAAGTAACTAAAATGAGGAAATTGGTCGAAGTCATGGGCGGTCTTGAATGGGTTGATATTCGAGATGAAAAGGAAATCCTTAAGATGAACGTTCGCTACATTGGTACTGACTATGAGACAGATGTTGATATTTACGAAGAGCGCACCACAGGTAAACTTTTGGGAAAAATTAATTAAATGGAGGAAAAGAAGATGAAAGAACTAAAAAAAGCAGCTCAAGAGATATTAAAAAATAATGGGATGGTAACTTTAATATTTGATACTGATGAGACCAAAGTAGTTAATAATAAACAATCATTAAAAAGAATGTTTGAATTGGCAGAATTATTTGATGGAATTAAAGAAGTAAAATAAATTAAAAGATAGCCCGAAAGGGTTATTTTTTTTGTCAAAAAGTGGTTGAACTTTGTCCAATAATATTATATAATATGATTAGACGATATATCGTGGACGAAACCACGGAAAAAAGCGTAGTATCGAAAGGAGAATATCAATGACAAAGGAACAATTATTGGCAGCAGGATTTACTGAGGAGCAAGCAACAAATATCCTAAAGCTTCACAAGGAGGCGATTGATGGACATTATGTAGCAAAACATCGTTTCGATGAGGTCAATGGAGAACTCAAGACAGTTAAAGAGCAGGTAGCGGAAAGAGATAAGCAAATCGCTGACCTGAAGAAGTTTGAGGGGGATACCAAAGCATTACAGGAAAAGATTGCAGCTCTTGAAGCTGACAATGCTACCAAGGATAAAGAGTATCAATTCAAACTCAATCAGGAAAGAAAGATGAATGCCGTTAAATTAGCACTGCTCGAAGACGAAAGCGGAAAACCTCACGATGCTGATATGGTTATGAGCTTATTTAATTTAGAGCAGATAACCATAGATGAGATAACCGGTAAAATCACTGGTGGTTTCAAAGAGCAGAATGAAAATATCCGCAAAGAAAAAGCATTTCTATTTAATACTAAAGAGGAACCAAGTACCGATAAGAAACCAGGTTGGAAACCGGCAGGAGACCCTCCGGCAGATGGTGATAAAGGTGGTAAAGGCGGAGACCCTTCAGTATCTTATGGAAAGAGCTTGGCACAAATTAAACTTGGCATGATGGGTGTAAAACCCTCCGGAGAATCCGGAACTAATTAAAAGGAGGAAGACATATTATGGCTATGAAAGTAAAAGAAATTGAATATGGAGCGCCAGCTAAACAGATTCTGGCAATTCAAGACCATTACGTAGCACTTGGTTTCAAGCATGCAAAAGCAGATGCTAATACACCAGGACTTGCAACGTTGATTGATGGTAGATATGTAGTAAAGGCGGGAACAGTTTATCCTGCGAATGACGCAACTGCGGTTGGGGTTATCTTAAATGATTATGATGTTACAGATGGGGACGCTATGATGGCGGTAGTTATTCATGGTTTTGTCAAAGAGGCTGCTCTTCCTGCGGTTCCATCCCAGGAAGCAAAGAACGCAATGAAAGATATCAAATTTATCGGTACTGTCTCTGCAGTTCCCTTTGGCGTAAGAAAGCATCCTGATTCTACTTATACTTACACTATCGGCGAAACCGAATATGTCATCAACACTACTGGCGTAATCCCGACAATCAGTATCAGTAGCACCGCTAATGTTGATTACGACATCAATGTTGCCGGTATTGCTCCATTGTTTCCTAATGGGTTTGCTGCGGCTGCAGGATTCACAGGCGGCGAAACAAATAATGCGGTGGTTCTCGTAGAAGTACCTTTCGACGGTTCCACAATTTTTGATGCAACAAAAGTGATGTATAATGGCTCGGCTCAAACTGCTGCCGACTCGAAGTACATTGATGGCAAATGGTATCTTATAATTGTCAAAGGTCTGAAGACCAGTAGCAGCGGGATTAGTGGCGGATTTGCTACATTCACTTTGGCGTACGACGATGGCGACGCTAAGACTTACAAATGGCTCTATAACGGTCTTACGCTTGAAGCCTAACGACGATGACAGCGTCTACCACAACAATTAGAAAAGAAATAGGAGGAAAGATAATATGAATATCTATGATATTTTTGAAAGTAAAGCGATTGCATCCTATTGGACAGATGTAAACGCCAATATGACAGACCCGATGATTGGTACTAAGTATTTCCCAGTATCAAAGCAGACAGGTCTGAGTCTTGCATGGATTAAGGGTAGAAATAATCTACCGGTAGCATTGCAACCTGCAGCATTTGATACTAAGGCTCCTTTGAGAGACCGTATTGGTGTCAAGGAACTTAGCACTGAGATGCCTTTCTTTAGGGAAGCAATGAGAATCGGTGAGAAGGACCGTCAGGATATTGAAACTCTACTTGCTAAGGGAGAGCAATTTGCTCAACCTACAATTATGAGAATCTTTGATGATGTTAATAATCTGATTGATGGAGCAATGGTGCAGGCCGAGAGAATGAGAATGTCTCTTCTTTATAGTGGTAAAATTGGTATTACCGCTACTGCTGAGAATGGTAGAGATATTGCTTACAATTACGATTATGATACTGACGGAGAATGGGCAGATAAGAACAACCTTGAGCTGTTGACTACATCTCGGTGGACGGTGGCTAATAAAGCGACTTCTCAACCAATCAATGACCTATTGGATGCAGTAGAGAAGATGGCAGAGACCAAAGGCGTCAGACCCGTAGAGGTACTTATGAATATGACAACGTTTAAGGGTATGATTGCATCTGAGTCGATTGCTAAAGCAATGAATCCTCTTGGAGCTACCTCAATGATAATTACAAGAAATACCGCAAAGCAGTTCATTGAGAATGAGACCGGATTGACCATCACGCTTTATGATAAGATGTTTAAGGATGAGCAAGGCGTAGACCGTAAATATTTCCCAGATGGTTACGCTACATTGCTTCCTGCTTACGCTCTTGGTAATACTTGGTATGGTACAACTCCTGAGGAATTTGACCTTATGAGTGGAACTGCAAATGCATCTGTATCTGTAGTAAATACCGGGGTTGCGATTACGACAATTAAAGAGCCTCATCCAGTCAATGTTCAGACTGTGGTTTCTGAGATTGTATTGCCGTCATTTGAGAGAATGGATGACATTTACGTAATCAAAGCGTTTTAATTTAGAAATGAGGGATAACAATGGCTAAGATATCATTTGGTAAAACCGTAAAATATCAAGGTTCGATTTATCCTCCTAACACTGTTTTCGAGGTCAGTGACTCAGATGTTGCTGACCTAAAGAAAGCAGGGGGATGGGTCAAAGAGGAACCAAAGACCGAGGAAAAACCAGAGAAATCTGAAGAGAAATCTGAATTGGACCTATTGAGAGATGAGGCCGATGAACTCGGAATCGAATATAAAGGTAATTGGGGAGTAAAAAAGCTCACCGAAGCAATCGCTGAAGCTAAGGCTCAGTAATTAAAGGAGGCGAGGTAATGACAGTATTAGAAATCGTAAATCTAAAGATTACAGATGCTCCCATTACTGAGCCGGAAAAAGCATTAGCCGTTGGCGAGGTTGAGCAAGTAATCAAGAATTATTGTAACATTGATGAGGTACCGGAAGCACTAAATTATACTTGGGCTAATATGGCGGTAGATTTGATAAAATACAATTATGAGTCAAATAATAGTGGTGGCGAAGTGGCAGTAGATGCAGCTGATGTATCATCATTAAAAGTAGGAGATACCCAAATCCAACTTGGTGGTGGCAGCGGCTCAAGAGCAAAAGTGCTAAATAGTCACAGACCAAACCTTGACCAGATTGTGATGAATTATCAATCACAGTTAAATAAATTCAGAAGGATGGTGTGGTAAATGAAGATAGCAGGTTTTGGCTCAATAATTGCATCTACCTATACCGATACGATGAGTATTTACCGTCATCAGAGTGTGACAAATGCAGATGGTACCAAAGGTATAGAGATGCCAGAAGAGCCTCTGTATTCGGCAGTCAAATGCCGTTTGAGCTTTGAATCAAGAGATTATCCAGAGAGCGACTTGGAAGACTCAAACCCGATTAACTTACAGCTCAAAGTGTTTTGTGGACCGGCAGTCGATATCCAGAAAGGAGATAGATTAGTGGTCAATAGACTTGATGAGTCCGGAAATACAATGATGAGCTATGAAGGGATAGCAAATCTACCATTCATCTATGTGACCCACAAAGAAGTGGAAATCATAGAGGTAGGTGATGCTTAATGGGATTTGACTCAAGAGAATTTCAAGAGTTACTTGATGGATTAAAATCTTTACAAAAGCAGCATGAGGTATTTATTAGAAACTTTCTCACTGAGATGGGACTAAGAGCATTAGCTCAAACAAAGTCACTGACTCCAGTAGATACTGGAAACTTGAGAGAGAGGTGGGAGCTAAGTCAAGTATTTAGAAAAGGTGATTCCTTATATGTAGTAATCTTCAATCCAGTCATTTATGCCAGTTTTGTAGAAGATGGTCATATGCAGCACAAGAGATGGTTACCAGGTGAGTGGGTAGGAAAGAAGAAGTTCAAATATATCAAGGGTCACGATAAAGGAATGATGCTGACTGAGAGATGGGTCCCAGGATATCATATGGCAAGGATTTCAATTAACAAGGTAGAGCGGGAATTACCTATAAGGTATGACCGAGCATTCAAAGAATTTATTAAGGGATTGGGGGTAGTTTGATGGTAGGAGAGATAATGGGCGAAAGCATTAAAAGTGCAATATCGTTAAAAATCAGAAGCAGTTTTGCTATTACATCAGGCGAACCCCCAATTACCATTTACCCAACTATCTATAAAGAGCAGATGGTGCAGGGTATGGACAAACCAAGTTTTTTCATTTGGCAGATGGATGTGGAGCAGGAAAAGTTGATGAGAAATAACTACGAAAGAGTTTATCAAATGAATGTTCGATATCATCCAGAGGATAATGATTTGAAACGCTATCAGACGCTCGCAGACATTGGCAATAAACTTCTTGAATATCTTACCCAGATAGAGGTCCCAATCTTCTTGGGACGCTATGATGCTGAGGGAAAGCCGATAGAAGATATGAAACCAATCAGAGGGAGTCAGATGAGTTTCAAGATAGTAGATGATGTATTGCAAGTATTTGTGACTTATGTAGTTAAGATGAAATTAGTAGAAGCTGCACTACCATATATGGAACAATTATTCCTAAATTCTATAGGAATAGATATTCCAGATTCACCGGTAGTCGGAGAGTATTTAACCGGAACTGTTTTGTCCTTAGATAATAAACAAATTGCGGTTAATGGAAAACTCATACCACAAAGTAATATAAACTATTCATTGTTAATGTCAGAATCCGCGGTTTGGGATAAACTAATACCCGGGGATGAGATTATACTATTACGTTCGGGCGAAGAATATTTTGCACTTGATACAAAAGACCGGAACCGACTCAAACCAAGCATAGACGGAGGAAAATTTTAGAGAGGAGAGGTGATATAAATGGCTCAAACAATTAAGGTTAAAAGAGGGTTATCAGCTGATTTACCAGTTTCTTTTGAAATGGGAGAATTGGCATATACTACGGACACTCAGCAGTTATATGTAGGTACTGGTACCGGAAGGGTTCTTATCAATACTCCGGAATTTACATTACCAGATGTTGGAACTGAGGGAACTTATTATAAAGTTACTACCGATTCAAAAGGTAGAGTTATTTCTGGCCAAACCACTTTATCAACTACTGACATCGAAGGTCTTGGCACAGCAGCCTCAAAAAATACCGGTACGACAAGTGGAACAATTCCGATATTAGGAGCAAATGGAAAGTTAAATACTTCGGTTCTTCCAGCATTAGCAATATCAGATACATTTGTAGTAGCTACGGAAGCTGCAATGTTGGCATTAACTGCTCAAGTTGGCGATATTGCAATAAGAACTGATTTAAGCAAATCATTTATATTAAAGGAAGATGGGGCATCAACATTAGCTAACTGGCAAGAGTTGCTAACTCCAACTGATGCGGTAACAAGCGTCGCTGGTAAAACTGGGGTGGTAACATTAGTAAAAGCCGATGTGGGACTTGGTAATGTAGATAATACAAGTGATGCAGATAAACCAATATCTACTGCAACGGCAGCTGCTTTAGCCGAAAAGGCTCCACTAGCATCCCCAACATTTACTGGAACGCCAAAGGCAACTACGGCAGCAGCAGATACTAATACTACTCAAATAGCCACCACTGCCTTTGTAATAGGACAGGCAAGCTCTTCAGCCCCTCTTGGATTGGCAGAAACAGCGGTTATTGGAACTTCTAAAAAATATGCGAGAGAAGACCATCAACATCCTATGCCAACTGTTATTGATGGAGGGACATTCTAATGCAATCTACCATTCAGATAAGACGAGGTATACGAGCAAGTTTACCGGTATTGGCAGTTGGAGAATTAGCATTATGTACTGATACCTATGAAGTATTTATGGGCAGTCCACTTGGAAATATTCAGATATCGTTAGTAGGCAGTGTCCCAACCGGAGTTGTAAATCAAAGAACCGGAACGGAAGTGAAGTTTTGGTCAGGAACTAAGGCACAATATGATGCAATCTTGACAAAAGATTCATCTACGGTGTATTTCTTAACTGATGGTTGGTTAGGAAATGTAAAAGTTGGGAAATAATTAAAATAATTAAGGAGGAAAGCAAATGGCTGGAGGAACATTTCTGACACAGAATAAAATTAGACCGGGAGCTTATATCAATTTCAAAGGCGTAGCTAAACCGCTTTCCAGTCTTGGTACTCGTGGTATTATGACCATGCCGGTACCTATGAGCTGGGGGGATACAATCACAGAGCTATTGAGCACTGAGTTGATTGATGGCAAGAGCTTACCAAAGATTGGTTATACCGCTTTCGATGAGGAGAGTCAAATCTTCAGAGAGGCATTGAAAAATGCCTATAAGGCAATCATTTACAGATTGGACACAGGTGGCACTAAAGCAGCTGCGGTCTTGACTCCGCTTACAGCAACTGCTAAATATGCCGGTATTGTTGGTAATGAGATTTCAGTATCAGTGGTTGAAAATACCGCTGCGAATGCATTTGATGTTATCACGATATTTAGAAATGTAGAGAAGGATAGGCAGACAGTAACAACTGTTGGGGAACTTGAGGATAATGATTGGGTGGTATTCAGTGGTACTGGTAATGTGGTAGCAAATGCGGGAGTCACTCTTAAAGGCGGTACTAACGGAACCGTATCAGATACAACCTATGCAAATTACCTCAATGCAATCAAAGCATATAATTGGAATACAATGGCGATTCCACAAGATGCTTCTTCTCAGACTCAAAACTTTATCACATTCATTGAGAGTCAAAGAGATACTTTCGGAAAGAAAGTTCAGGCAGTTCTATATAATGTAGATGCTGATTATGAAGGTATCATCTCAGTAGCTCAGGGTTATAAAACAACTGATGAGACAATCTCACCTACTACTTTTGTAGCATATGTGGCGGGATTGACGGCAGGTGCTAATCCTAATGAATCTAATACTTACCATGTAATCCCGGGAGCGGTGTCTATCGTATATCCTAATGGGGTTACTCCATACGGTAATGAGGAAATCATTGAAGCTCTACAGGCAGGTAAATTTGTACTTTCAACCAGACAGGATGGAGCAGTGGTGGTTGAGCAAGATATCAATACTCTTCATACCTTTACTCCTGATAAGGGATACGCATTTAGTAAAAATAGGGTTATCAGAACTCTGGATGAGATTAATAACTCAGTGGCGTTGTTATTTGAAAGAAGTTATATTGGTAAGGTGAATAACAATGATGATGGTAGAAATATCTTCAAATCTGATATCATCAATTACCTCAACACTCTTCAGAACATCTCCGCTATCCAGAACTTTGACCCGACTGTTGATATTCAGATTTACGCAGGAGAAGCGATTGATGCAGTAGTGGTTGATTTGGCGATACAACCAGTCGATTCCATGGAGAAACTTTATATGACCGTAATGGTCGGTTAATGAGAGGAGGAAAGACATATGTTCTTAAGAGCAGGAGATACAATTAGTGGCCAGGAAGGTAAAGCAACCTCTGTCATTGATGGAAATATTGAGGATATGTTTTATATTAAGACTTTAGAAGCTACATTCGAAAAGAATAAGGCAGAGGTCAAGACTCTTGGCAAAAGAGGGGTTCAGCATAAGGGTGTAGGTTGGGCAGGTGCCGGCAGCATGACTCTATACTATGTGACTTCGAAATTTAGACAGATGGCGGCGAAATATGCAAAGACCGGTCAAGACACTTATTTCAATATCACGATTGTAAATGATGACCCGACTTCCACAGTAGGAAAGCAAACCGTGGTACTCTATAATTGCAATATTGATAGCGTGGTTTTGGCAAGACTGGACACCGAGTCAGATGTATTAGAAGATGATATTGACTTTACATTTGATGATTTTGACATTCTGGATAGCTTTGGAAATCCAGTAGTATAATTTAGAAATAGGGGGAAAAAGATATGAGTCAATTACTTCAGTTTTTAATTGAGAACCCGGTGGATAACCTAACCGCAGAGGTTACGGTATCTCCGCGACTCGCAAAGTTTCCTTTCAAGATTAAAGGCATGACTGGACCAGATTTTTCAGAGTATCAGAAATTGTCTACTAAGATTGGAAGACATAAGAAGGTTGAGTTTGATAGCAAGACCTTCAATGAATTGGTAGTACTAAATCATACCATCGAACCAAACTTCAAAGATGCTGATAGCATTAAGAAGGCAGGTTGTCAGAGTCCTGAGCAATTCCTTTACAAGAGCTTGCTCGCAGGAGAGATTGCAGAGCTTGCTCAACAGATATCTGCACTTTCCGGATTTGATACGGATATGGAAGAGATGGTAGAAGAAGCAAAAAACTCCTAACGGAAGGGGATGGTGAAACGTGGTACGCTTATTACGCTCTTAATAAATTTCATTGGGAGCCATCACGTTTCGCCAACCTTCCAAGAAAAGAGAAAGCATTAGTCATTGCGATGATTGATGAAAGAGTTGCTCAAGAGAAAAAAGAGGCAGCAAAAATTAAGAGGAAAGGAGGTCGCAAATCCTAATGGCTACGATAAAGAATACGATTACAATGCAAGATAAAATGACGCCTGTTTTAAGAACTATAATCAAATCAATGCAATCAACTCTTGATGTTATGGCAGGCGTTGATAAGGTCAGTAATAGTGCTTTTCGTAAGATGCAGAAAGATGTAAGAGCGGCTTCTGATGCTCTTGATAATTTCAATCGTGATGTGGATGAGATACCACCGGCAGCAAATCAGGCTGCTAATTCATTTAGTAGATGGAAAAATCCATTAGTAACTGCGGCCTCCGCTATATACACAATTAAAGCAGCTTTGCAGGGAGTTTCTCAGGTGACCGGTATTGCAGATACACTCACTTTGACTACCGCAAGGCTGGATTTAATGAATGATGGATTACAGACTACTGGCGAATTACAGAATATGATATTAGCATCCGCTCAACGGTCAAGAGCAGAATATGGAGCTACCGCGGCAGCAGTTAGTAAATTAGGTATATTAGCATCAGAGGCATTTAGCGGGACAGAAGAGATTGTAGCATTCTCAGAATTGATGAATAAGTCATTTAAGGTCGGGGGAGCATCAATCCAAGAGCAATCTTCGGCAATGTATCAGCTGACTCAAGCAATGGCAGCAGGAAAGTTACAAGGTGATGAATTTAGAAGTATTATGGAAAACGCTCCTATGCTTGCTGAGGCGATTGCTACCTATACTGGTAAATCAAAAGGCGAACTAAAGGAAATGTCATCTGAAGGACTCATCACAGCAGATATTATCAAAGGTGCTATGTTTGCAGCGGCAGATGATATCAATAGTAAATTTGAGACGATGCCAAAGACCTTTGGAGATACTTGGACCTCAGTAAAAAACATGACTCTAAAAGCATTTCAACCGGTCATTGAAAGGATGAGTGCATTTGTTAATAGTCCTGGATTTGACCAATTTGCTCAGAATGTGGTTGGGGGATTGATTTGGATATCTAATGCAGCACTTGATGTGATTGATATTATATCAGGTATTGCAGGATGGGTAAGTCAAAACTGGACCATCATAGAACCAATATTAAAATCAGTAGTGGCAGCAATAGGATTAGTCATCACCTATACTCTATTGATGAAAGCAGTGACCATAGCAATGGCAGCTCCAATGGCATTAGCTTGGATGAAAGCTCATTGGCCTTTGGTATTATTGATTGGTACGCTTACAATCATCATAGGACTTTGGGATGAGGTCGGAACTGCCGGTAAAGCATTGCTTGCTATTATTGGAGCGATTGTAGCAGGTATTGTAATATGGATAGCGGTTCAGCAAATATTAAATGTGGCATTGACTGCAAACCCAATAGGATTAGTCATCATGGCAATAGCAGCATTGATTGCAATTATAGCTGCAGTTATTGTTTGGACCATGAAGATGTGGAAGACCAATATGGATTTCAAATACGGAATCATCAAGATTTGGAATGATATCCTTGGTTTCTTTGACCAGATACCGATATTCTTCCAATGGGTCGGTAATGGTATTGCAGATGCGTTTGGATGGGCAAAAGTGCAGGTATTAGAAATCCTACAAGGGATGGCAAATGGTGCTATTGATATTATCAACGGATTGATTGAGACCATAAACAAGATACCTGGAGTAGCGATTGACCCAATCGAGCAACTGACCTTTGTAGCAACCGCTGCGGCGGAAGAGGAAGCAGCAAAGCAAGCAAGAGCAGATAGTTTACAGGCATCAAAAGACTCAGCAGCAGCAAAGGCAGCAGAGAGAGATGCTAAAATGGAATCAGATAGAGCGGCAGATGAAATCAAGCTTGCTCGTCAGATGGCAGAGGCAGAGGCTGCAAAGCAGGCAGAGCAAGACAATCAATTAGCAGGTGGTTTGGAAAAGTATTTGAGTCAGACTCCTGAGGAATTTGATTGGAATAAATATATGACCGCTGCAGGTAATCCGACCATAGCAGGTGGTGACCTTGATAGCGTAGGCAAGATTAAAGATGATGTAAGCATCACAGATGAAGATATCAAGCTTCTCAAAGATGTGGCGGCAACTGAATTTGTAAATAAATATACAACCCTCAGACCAGAGATGAGCGTATCCTTTGGGGATGTGAGGGAGACGGCAGATGTTAATAAAATCCTATCAGTTATCGAGGATATGGTTGAAGAAGCGTATGCAAGTAGTTTAGTAGGGGAGGGAGCTTAATGGCTATTAGATTTTTCTTTGAATTTGAAAACCAGGTAGTACAGCTCCCGGTAAATCCAGAGGAGATTACGTTATCCTCCTCCGGTTCCAATAAGACGGAAGAAATTGTAAAGCTCGGAGAAATAAATCTACTCAGAGAGAAAAAGTTAGAAGTTTGTACTATTGAGGGATTCTTACCAATCAATGCAAATGCTCCCTATATAGTAACAAGAGGTCAATTCCAAAGACCCCAATTTTATCTTGATTTCTTTGAGAAGATAAGAGCAAGCAAAACTCCCTGTAGATTTATCATCAGTGATACCGACGTGAATATGTTGGCATCTATTGAGGATTTAGAATATGGATTAAAAGCCGGTGACCCTGATACTCACTATACCATGACCATCAAAGAGTTTAGACCATTCTCAGCTAAAACGGTGGTTATCAAATTACCAACTGCTCCCACTGACCCTCCTAAAATAGAGAAACCTGCTCCGGAAAGGCCAAAGACCGGATTCTCAATCGGAGATAATGTAATAGCAAATGGTAAGTATTGGTATAGCTCATATGGGGATTCACCCTTTGGAACCTTTAGTAATTTTACCGGGAAGATAAGTCATATTGTAGCAGATAAGAGTAGGAAATACCGATATCACATAACAACCCCAAGCGGAGGATATAGGGGATGGGTAGCAGAGAGTCAGATTAAACATAAATAGGAAGGGGTGAGCAGATGCAGATAGAATTAATTGTACAGGATAGCAAAAGTGGAAATGCTTGGGATATGAGCGAATTAGTCAATAGCGGTATAAATTGGGAAACCAATATGATGGAACAGCCTGGTAAATTGACTTTTGAATATATTGACCAAGAAAATATCTCAATAAACGAAGGCTCACCCGTTTCTTTTAAGATTGATGGTCAAGGTATTTTCTTTGGATATGTATTTAAGAAAGGGCGGTCAAATAATGGAAAGATTCAAATAACCGCTTATGACCAGATGAGATACCTCAAGAATAAAGATACTTACGTTTTCTCAGGACTCACTGCATCAGAGATATTCTTAAGAGTCACAGCAGACTTTAGACTCAAGGCAGAGGTGGTCAACGCAAGTACCTATGTGGTAGCACCAAGGGTGCATGATAATAAAACCCTATTTGAGGCAATTCAATATGGAATTGATGAGACTTTAATCAATACCGGAAACTGGTATATGATAAGAGATAACTTTGGCAGCCTTCAATTTCTAAATATCAATACCCTCAAGACAGATTTATTCATCGGAGATGAGAGTCTATTGGTTGATTATGATTATAGTAGCTCCATTGATGATGATAGCTATAACCAAATTAAATTAATCAAGGAAAACCAGGAAACGCAAAAGCGTGAGATTTATATAGTAAAAGATAGTTCAACCATTAAACAATGGGGACTATTACAGTATTTTGAGAAGATGGACGAAAACGCAAATGCCGCTCAGATACAAGCAAGAGCAGATATGTTACTTAAGCTCAAGAATAGAGCAACCAAGAAATTAAAATTAGCTGCCCTTGGTGATTTGAGAGTCTTTGCAGGAACCGGGATTGTATTAGGTATCAGTGATTTAGAAAAAGAGGGGATAGCAGCAAATCAATATTTCATGGTAACTCAATGCTCCCACTCCTTTTCAAATGATATGCATATAATGCAATTAGAATTGCAGGTGAGTATATAATGGCAGGAAATAAGTTAATCCAAACAATTCAAAGCATGGCAAAGCCCCCTATTGGAGAAACCACTGATTTACTCTTTGGGGAGGTCACGTCGGTTTCTCCTCTAAAAATACGGGTAGATAATCGGTTTGAGGTTGATGAGCAATTTCTAATATTATCGGCATTGGTAAAAGAGACCATCATCTATATACCAACTGCTGAGACCTCAATGCATTCTCACACAATACCATCACATACAACTGACCCCGGTGGGTCCGGTCCTCATACTCATACAATTCCAGAGATGACCACTTACTCAGCCCTGCCGAGCATAACCCTCTGGAGGGGTTTAATCGTTGGTGACAAAGTTCGACTTTTGAGGGTGAACAATGGTCAAATGTTTTATATAATAGAGAGAGAGGAGGGTGTGGTATGATACCAGAACAAAACGCTAATTTAACAATTTTAGAAGAGCAGATTCAACCCTCCAGAACTTACCATCTTGATTTGGTCAGAAAAAGAGTTACCTCAATGATTGATGGGCATGATGCAATTATCCAAGCAGTCAGAAAGATTCTATATACTGAGAGATATGCTTATGTAATATATAGTTCTCAATACGGAGTAGAACTTGATAGATTGATTGGTCAGGAATATGACTTTATAGTATCAGATATTAAGAGGACCTTGACTGAGGCATTATTGATGGATAATAGAATCATCAGTTTAGAGAATTTCGAGATGGAAAAAACTGGACTTGATACCATGGAAGTAAATTTCTTGGTCAATTCTATAGAAGGAGAAATAAACTTTAGTACGGAGGTGAAAATAGTATGATTGGCGATTATTTAGATAAATATACCTTCAAGTATTTGATGGAATCGGCATTAGATAATGTACCGGATAGTCTTGATAAAAGAGAAGGCAGTATCATCTACGATGCATTAGCACCTGCGTGCTATGAATTGGCAGAGTATTACATGGAATTAAAAAAGATACTCGAAAACACTTTTGCCTCAACCGCAAGTAATGAGTATCTTGATTTAAGAGCAGCAGAGCAGGGACTTGAGAGATACGCAGCAAGCTATGCGGTAAAAAGAGGTGACTTTTTAACATCATCCGGAAATCCAGCAGTGATACCTATTGGCAGTAGATTCTCAGTTATTTCAGATACTCTTAATCTTAATTATATAGTGACCGAAGCATATCTGGATGAATTTGGAGCGGTAGTACCTGGGGCTTATAGGATGACCTGTGAGGAGATTGGAACTCAAGGTAATAGTTATACCGGTCCTTTAATTCCAATTACTTTCATCCCAAATCTCAAAACCGCTACTTTATCTGATTTATTGGTACCGGCAAGAGACGAAGAAACAGATGATGAATTGAGAGACAGATATTTCTTAACGGTTAATGATAAACCATTTGGAGGAAATCTTGCTCAATATGATGAGGTATTAAAAGGTATTGATGGGGTAGGAGAGGTGCAGATATATCCGGTCTGGAATGGCGGGGGCTCAGTCAAATTAAGTGTTATTGATGCAGAGTATAATATCATCACAAATGATTTTATCACCACTCTTCAAAACATGATTGACCCAACTCCTCAAGGAACTGGTCTTGGTCTTGCTCCAATCGGTCATACCGTAACTGTAACCACCCCAACCGAAAAGACTATTAATATCACCGCAACAGTTGTGCTTGAGAGTGGGTATACCCTTGGTCAAGTAACTCCATTGATTGAGGAAGCAATAGAAAGTTATCTACTCGGACTGAGAGAGATTTGGGGTATAGCAGATGACCTCAATAATTATGCTCTTGCAGTCTATATAGCAAGAATCAATGCAGCGGTATTGGGGGTGGCAGGGATTGCAAATATAACCGGAACGACTATAAATGGTCTTGCTTCTGATTTGACTTTGACTCAAGATGCGACCACTCAAGAGCTTCCGGTATTAGGGACGGTGATTGTGAGTGAGTGATATTAAACAATACCTACCAAATATATATGATGCTATATTAGAATTTGAGGGATTGATAGCATCTGAAAATACTCTGTTTGATAATCTTGATACTGAGACCGAAAAAGTTAGAGATAATCAATATATTTTGACTGCTGATATTGATGGTATTATAGCATATGAAAAAATGCTTAATATCATCCCAAAACCATCAACTGAGACTTTAGAGTTTAGAAGACAGAGAATCATCAATAGATTATCCATGGTTCCTCCATTTACTTTTAGATTTCTAAAGCAGAGACTTGATGAAATCATTGGGGTGAATAGATATACCGCAAGTATTGATTATCCTAATTACACTCTTTATATTGAGAGTTCAGCAGAAAATCAAGAATGGTTTCATGAGATACTTGTGACGGTAACCAAATTAAAACCAGCTAATATCGTATTTATCAATCGACCATTGGTTTATGAGGAGATAAGAGCAGGAGAATCAATCAATTTAACTCAGGTCAATTTCAATTATAGACTTGGAACTACCTGGGTATTAGGATTAAAGCCATTCACAAGTTTAGATGATATGGGGGTGATAAAAGTGGCAACGGCTCCATCAATAAAACAAGATTTACTTAATCACATGGCAACCTTTACAGCATCGGATATTGCAGATGTGAGAATCAATGGAACCTTTATAGTCCCAGCGTTTGTAACAAAAGCGGCGGTCAATAATCTGGTCACGGTAGAGTATGAGATTTCAGAGACTGATGGAATCCCAGAAATTACTCAGATTGAATTGCTTGACTCAGTCGGAACGGTGCTTACGGACTCAGC
>JAKPKF010000174.1 GCA_029553845.1 bacterium
ATAGCGATACCAAAACTTAGGAATCTCAACCATGACCTGACCGTCTGTTCCGTCAAGGTTGGAAGCAGTTGTGCCGTCCTCTTTCTTTGTCCAGTCCGTAGCACAAAGGTAATAAGCAACCTCTCCAGCATCAGTAACAACACACCCTCTCATTCTCCTGTGAACAGGCAGAAAAGCATCATCTAAAGTCACTCCGCAAGTCTCCCCTGAGGTAGAGCCTGTCCTTACGTAAGTGTCTGCGCTTTCATTCCAACTGACTCCATAGTATTGCGGAATCCTTCTATCTAGGACATATTTCAGGTCATCAGGGGTAACCGCCCTTGACGTATCTGTTCCTGCAAGTGCTTCGGCATTTGTAGCCAGTTCTGCGAATCCCTTTTCAGTTGTAGTTGCAGTAGGGACTTTTCTTGTCAGGCTCCATCCAGTAGCAGGATAAGTAGCATCAAGGTTGTTAGTTGAGGAATCCTGCCAGTTAGTTTCATTTATGCCTTCAGGTTCAAGGGCGAGGGTGGCTCCAAGTTCGTAAAGTAAGATATTATCAAGTGTACCTGTAAATTCTCCGTTTGTTTCAAACAATATGCGTGACGACGAACCGATGTCTGTGCAAGTAAATTCATATATTTTAGTTCCATTGGACGTTAATGAGCTAGCGAGTTGTTGATTATCACCTACCCAAACCGATACAGATCCAGCTGTTCTGGTAAAATCGAATATCAATTTATACTTTTTGTAGAGAGTAAATAAATTAGTCTGGCTCAAGTTCCCCGTTGCCGCTGTTGCAACCGCAACACCTGTTGCCGCAGACCAACCTGTTGTTCCTGTCCAACCCGTAAAATCGTTAGTGGCAAAATCCCCATTCACCACCAAGTTTGTCTGCGACCCCCACTTGTCGGCATAATTTATCCCATTCCTGTAAAGGTCAAGGACTTGCGCTGCGGTGAGAGCACAGTTGAAGAAATAAACATTGGATACGCTACCTGCTACTCTCGTAGACGAAGTACCAAGAATATACAATGAAACAGAATTGATCGGAGAGAAGGTAGTAGCTACTGATTGAGAATATGAAAGCACTCCATCATAGTAGAAAGCTACAGTTGTGGTTTTTTGACCAACCATAATTGCAGCTATAATCGAATGAGAAGTGCCATCCACAAAACCAGTAGGTGGAGCCATATACACCTTCTCGTTGATAGTTAATTTAATATGACCTGTAGTTGCAACTTCCAACTGATAACCGATACCGTTAGTTATCTTCGTCATAAGAATTTGATTGGAAGAAGGTGTCCAATCAGGAAGAGCAAACTTACCACCAATTGTATAACCGGGATTCGTAACAGCTGGTGCCACAAAGACATAGATTTTGGTTATTGCACTTGGGTTGAAACTTGAGTGCCTGTAAGCCAGTTTTCGATCAGTACCGCCAGGAGTAGAGTGAAGATGAAGACCAGTTGCAGCAACATCTGTTACTTTCTTCAACGAATAGGCAGATACAGAAAAATCAGTTGTAGTACCACTATTACTAAACGCCACTCCAACTCTATTGGTACCGTTAATAGTTTTATATGTGGAAGTGTTAAGAGTAAATGTCTCACCCATAGTATATGTGCCATAATAAATGCCCATACTAGGATCAGAGCCTGATGATTTACTATATGTGTTGGAGCATTTATAAATAGACCCCGCAGTTGGAGTGAAAGTCTTATATGCATAACCATCACCACTTGAATTTACAGCTTGAGTGATAGCATTTCCTGTACCTGGCGTAAAAGTTTCATATCCATCATTGGTCCATGAATCAACTATCTCATCACCCAATGATTCACCGCCACCAACTGCCCCTGTGTAAGCCCAAGCCACATACCCAGAACTATCTTGAAATACAACTTGATATGGAGTGTTGCCAGAATCATTTCCAGCATAAGCAGAAAAGTCAATACTGTCATGAAAGAACATCGCTTCACCATCTGCATATGCAAGACGAGTTTCTCCTGCCACAACAGTTTGATCTACTGAACGAGTGGTATAGGAAATATCTACATTATCATCATCTGCAACTATAATTCCATTGCTACCACTAGTGGCTGAGGTTAAATATACACTCTGATTCGGCTCCCTTGCAAGAACTGCATCCTGAGATTTAGCGAAAGCCGTAGACGCTGCTAAACCACTGGCAACATTATCGACCAGAGTGCTTGCCTTAATGTCACCGTCCTTGATAAGCTTCTCTATTTTATTTCCAATTATTTGATCAAATACTTTATTTGACATCGATATTCCTCCTATACGGCAAAATAATCTCTGTATTTCTCCTTAATTTCATTCTTCTCATAATCTACAATTTCAGGATGTCCATAAATAATTCCTTTTGTCCTATCTATATGGAGACACTGAACTCCTGTGTCAGTGATAATATCAATCCCGATCTCTCTTGCCTTCTCGCAGAAATAAGTGTCAGAAGTGAGAGCGGGTTTATCCTTAACTTTAACCTCTTTGAAATAAGGAAATTCCATCTTTCTGAACACATCTGTTTTAATTAGAGTACATCCCATTGGGAGAACCAAAGTGTTATGAATAACATCACCAATTTTGAAATCTTCGATAGAGCAAGGTTCACCGTTTTCAGTGTAATGCATACCGGCAGTCTCTAGTGGAAGATATTTTCTGTAATAGAATCCACCGACAACATCAGCTTTATGAGTCATAAGTTGAACAAGAGCATTCTTAGGAATCACGTTATCATCTTCCACAAAGAAAACATAATCATAACCCTCATCTAGAGCCTTTTTAACGGCAAAGTTTTGTGCATCAGGTACAGTATATCCATAGGGTTCAGAAAGAGAACAAGTAAACCCTGCCGGTGGTTGCATCATATGAAAGTTAGTTACATTGCCATCATCTTTAGTGCGATGAGGAGCAACCACCATAATTCTCCTAACTTTATGCTCAAAGTATTTTTTGACAATCTCATCATCCGTAGCTGCTGTTTCAAGAGATTCAGCACTTTCACTTGTAGATGAGGGAAGCCCAGGTGGAACATTAGGAGCAACTAGCTGTGGATTCTCATCAATCAGCTTCTTAAAAGCCATATAATGTTTTGCAACACTTTCTTTTGCTTCCGGTTCAAGAATGTCAAAATTCTTCATCCTACCAGCGTATCGCAAATAATATCTCTCAGGATGATGCAGGTTAAAATCTTCGTCACCGTACTTAAGATGTGGCTCAAGTTGTTGAATAATTCCTTCCCATTCTTTTACTTCCCTTAAACGCTCCTGAGCATTTTTCTGAGACTGAGTAAGGTTAAATTGATGTTGTCCTAGTTCAACTTGTTTTTTCTTCTTTTGAGCTTCAAGTTTCCTTGCTTCAATAAAGTTTCCTTCATTTTTTGCCTGTTCAATTTTTTCATTGAACTCTTCTATTTCAGCGGCAAGAAGCTCGCAGTCTGCTTCAATTTTCTTAACTTCATAAGAAAGATTAATTAATTCTGTAAGATGAACATTCTGCTCACCAATCGCCTGCCAATATTTACTATCTGGAGTTGGATGTTCTGCATCATTTAGAACTCCAGCAATCATTTCAGTTTTAGAACGAAAAATTCCTCTTGTTCTGAATCTTTTTTCAAATTTTTCTGTATGTTCTTTTAAGAAATCAAAATCTTCAGGTTTTACTAATTGTGTGCCCCTTAGAACGTCAATACCTGATACTAAAGCATTATTGCTAAAATTATATGAATTATTAATAGTTACTACTTCATTTTCTTTCTTGATCTCTGTCATTTTCTTTCCTTTTCTTTATTTTTTGTAAGCGGCGAGAGCTAGAATGATGCTTTTATTCCAGCTCTCGCCGGTATAAAATATGAATTTATTCTTCTTCTTTAAGAGTCCAAAGATTCTCAGGATGATCTGCGTCAAATTCACCAGCGACGTAAGTTTTCTTCGCTTCTGGATTTTCCATATCTTCCTCTTCCCGCTCAGTTCCAGGAGGAACAATAGCCTGACCAAGTTCATCAGCCTGCGCCTTTGTCACTTCCTGAACCTTACCAGCATTCTCTGCAAGCCAAGCGTTGATGGCAGCTTCGTCACCTTCCATAACCATGATGTTGTAGAAAGTACTCTCTACCGTTCCGCTCATAGGAATAGTGCAAGAGATCGACGCAGGCCACACCGTAGTACACTGATCACCTCTAATGGGAGATCCCTCAGCCGAAAAGACGATGTACTTTTTCATTTATGTTTTTTCCTCCAATAGATGTTATTTTTTCTGCTACCGTTTCCGGTGTTATCTGTTTGTTACAAGAGTATTTGTCCTTATTTTTGAGACAATAATGCCAACAGGTAAATTTTTGGAGTATCTGATGTTGGGTATCCGGCCAGAGCTTGCCGGTTTCCCTAAGATATTGCTTCTTATACTCCAAATGCTGCTCATCAATTTTCTGATTCGTAATATGTCCTTCAAAACACTCTTTCTTTAGCTCACAAGAATGATTAAGGACAATTCTGTTGTGATAAATGTCGTTCTTTCCTCTATACGGCAACATGATCTCTTCTGGATACTGGCCGATATTCAAATGTATCATCCACAAATTCTGATTCACCGAACCAATATGGAGCATGCCGCTATTCACCGTAACCAAACAATGAAACTCATCTAACAATTTGGGTATAATCGGAATGGGATACAATCCTCTCGCATCGAAATCAACATTGCTTATCGTCAGATCATTTTTGCCGCCAAGGGAAACTACATAATAATTATCTTTTATTAAATTCACCAATTTCTTCCAATAATCCACCGGCCACATTCTCGAAAACATAGTATTGGCCGGTGCAATACCTACAATCTTTTTCCCATCAGCTTTATTCAATAACTTAATTCTTTCTCTCTCAACCAAATCCAACTGAGAGTCAGTCAATTCAAATTCATAAGTCAAATCATGATTCTTCTCATCAGCTTCAATTCCTGCAATATACTTAACACAGCTCTTCACTATATGTTGTTGATGATGCTCATAAAATGTCCAATTACAAATTCTTCCTTCGTCTGCATTTTTTCTCAAGAAGATACTTTCAAGTCCGTTAGTTAGTATCTCTTGTGGAATTACAAAATCTATATACTTATTCAATTTCCAAATATCAATAACACTCTCTTCTGTAACCAATACAATCTTCTTGCCAGAATTGAGCTTCTTCAATATCCTGAAGGCTGGGAAACAAGTAATCTTGTCTCCCAACCCACACTCAGGCAAATAGATAAATAGTTTATCTGATGGTTTCTCTGCGGACAAAATGTTATTTGTCCAATGGTTAAATTCTTTTATCATTTCTTCATCCAGAGTTCTGTAGTAACCATATTACCAAATGACAAAGCATTATTAACATCTCCACAACCAGCTAAAACATATTTCGCTTGATTAAGATTCGATGTAGTAGCCCAAGCAGAACCTGACCATTTTTCAGTGGTAGCGACCATTGCAACAGTATATCCACCAAAACTTAAAGCATTATTAACATCTCCACAACCAG
>JAKPKF010000241.1 GCA_029553845.1 bacterium
GCAATTACCGGAGACAATTATCCCCGTTATGTGATGACAACCGACAGATTGATACAATACCGAAATGGAATTAATCATGTTAATCTGATTGATTTTATATTGGAGAACAAAAGTTTTGAATAATATAGAGAAGAGTAAAATACGTATTTAGTTGTCTCTTGATTGTTTTGAACAAACAATGCTTTAACATGTTATAATGCTCGTAGCATGTTCTTAGGGGTATTCTTCTAAGGATGTAATGTTATAAAGCAGCAGTTTGATAGAAGGGAAGACGGAATAGTTATCTTAACTTACGATTATGGATGATCTGAGAAAAAAATATTTAGAATTACTGGAACTTAATGAAGATTGCACCGAGACCGAAATAAACAAAAAGTACAACAACCTGTCATTACGTGCGAAAACCGACAAGTCAATAGATATTGATGAAGTTATCAAGGCGTACGATTATCTTATGAATCGGAATATTGAAGAGCCCGAACCGGTAAAACCCGTTGTAATGAAGTTCCGTAAGGCATGGTTCAAATATATAGGTCTTGCGGCAATTCTCCTTATAATCATAGGTACCGTATTGTCAATTGTCATTCCGTTTGTTACCAATAAAGACCCCGATCTCATTATTTCCTACATAGGTCCGTATACACCGAAGAATGATAAGGTATTGGAAAATTATCTGTATGACAGGATGCCGAAAGTAAAGAAAATTCTTATGGAGACAATATATGCCACGGCAGCCGGAAATTACGTGCGGTACAAAGAGGATTCATACGATGCATCCAGTGTGGAAAAATTGAGCCTGCTGCTTATCTCGGGTGATCTGGAGTTGATAGTATGTGACGATTCCGTATACAGATATATACTGTCATATAACTACCTTCTGGAATTGGACGATATAATCGAGGAATACGGCATTGAGATAGATAGGAAGAATATAGTTTACGGTATAAAACCTTCTACGGGAGAGAGAGTCATATACGGTATCAACATACAGGATTATCCCCTTCTTTCGGAGCATGTGTATATAAATGAGGAGTTCCCCATGATACTGTGCGTTTCCAATGAAGCAATCAATATGGAAAATGTAAAGCAGGCAATAAGATTATTGTTGACTGAAGAATAAGCCGTTTGTCAAAAAATGTGTTGACATTATATATAAAGACATGGTAAGATATCCCTTGCTATTAGAAGGCTCTTTTTTTTTGTGGAAAAGTCTTCAATAAGAAAAGGCAGGAAGAGAAAATGAGAGATAAGATTATACTTGCATGTACAGAGTGTAAACAAAGAAACTACTCGACAAAGAAAAACAAGAAGAATACTCCTGACA
>JAKPKF010000243.1 GCA_029553845.1 bacterium
TTATCCGTAGAAATTTCTACAAAGAGAGGATTGGTATAAGTATCTGTTCCAATCCAATACCAGTAGGTTAATCTTTTGGCTGTGGCATCCAGAGCAATAGGCGGGGTAGTTAAATAATAGGGATTATATGTACTATTAGCCAAATAGCAATATAACCAGCCAAAATATGTTCCTGAGTGAGGTGCTGCAGGACCATGAGATGCTGCACCAGTGCTTACATTCCAATGATAGGAAGCTCCAGCTACACCTTCTGAAGCAACCCAATTAAGCGGTAAAGAACCAGTCTCAAAATCACCAGCGGTATAGGGGAAAGTATAAATGGTAGGATCAGTTCGCGTAGTGAAACTTCTTACCGTAGCTGTGGGACCATTTCCTGTTCCGTTATATGCTAAAACTGTCCAATAGTAAGTTGTATTATATGCCAGAGGAGTAGTTAAAGTATAGGTAAGAGCATTCAGGTCTGCTTTCAGGGTTGTTGGAGGATTATTGGTATCACAATAGAGTTTGTAACCGGTAGGCACTCCGCCTGTTGTAGGCGCAGTCCAAGAAAATGTAGTTAATACATTTACATTAGTTGCCAGGTCTGCCGGAGTGCTTAAAGTAGGCGCACCGGGAGCTTCAGGAGTAATTTCCGGACCAATAACCAGATCAACATAGTAACTTGCTGATTGCAAACCGGTTCTGATTCCGAGGTAATAATTATTTCCGGCAAGAGAGCTCAAATCCACAACTGTATTATACCAGGTGTAGGTTGCAGCGTGGGTGATATTGCTGCCAATCTGAGTCCAGGTAGTTCTATCCGGAGAATAGACAATCTGCAGAGTCCCAGTAATAGTAGAACACAAAGTCCACAGGTCTAAAGTACTTGTTTCAGTTATCGTTACTTTAGGAGTGGATAGAATATACTGAGTGGAAGTTGAACCAGATTTGTAAGCAGAAGCAGTGCCATGTTTCTTATAGGTTGTAGATCGTGTCCAATTACCGGTGGAACCATTTGCCCAACCCGCAGGCGGGAAGGTTGTATTTTCAAAGCTCTCTGCTATTTGAGTAGCAGTTGGTGTTTTGAAACTCCATACAATCCCTGTTGTAGTGCCATTGGCATTTACAGCATCAATTCGCCAGTAATAAGTATTGCCGGCTGTTAAACCAGGAGCATAAGTAGTTGCCATTTGATTTTGAATAAAAGGAGGGGGATTAGTGGTTCCAAAATAAACATCATAAGATGAAGGAAATCCGCCACCACTATTCCAGGATAGAATATCTCCAATCATAGCCCAGGCACCGTTTCCAGGGCTAACTAATACTGCAGGATTAGGTGCTGAAGTAGGATCAGATGTTGTCATATTTATCTGGATATTGGGTCTGGAAGTAGATAAACTCAAAGTAGGAGGATTAGTAGAATCGCTATTTCCTAAACGGCAACGATTATATCCCGTAGTAGCAGTATAATACCAGTATGAATGAGGTGTAGTGTATGGTGCATCTTGGGTGTATACAGAAACTACTAAGTTGCCGCCGGTATAGTTAAAATCGGTGATATCAACTTCATACCATCCGCCACCAGCACCAAGATCAATGTTAGCAATTTCATAAACTAAGGTTCCGGGGTCTTCCCAGTTTGCATCTGCAAACACTGCATTAGGAACTGTTTTAAGCCAAATCTGGGTAGTCCCAATAGCATTAGGATCGGCACCGGTATCACTGCGATACCATCTTAATTTATGAATAGTACCGGGATATCCTATTTCACTTTCTAAATAAATACACTGGGAACGGGAATACACAAAATAGTCATTGAAAGGATAACGACCTGTGGATGTTCCTGTTCCAATAGTTATATCTGTTTGTGCAAAAGCCCAAGCAGCTATAACCAGTGCTAAGGTTATAAGTAATAATTTCTTCATACTAAAAACTCCTTGTTTTAGATGTTTTTCTTGAAGAGTTAGTTTATTGGTTAAACGATAGGCATTACCTTTGTTTTAAAGCTTACGATTTGGTGTTTAATCAATGGCAGGAAAAGGAATGCCTGGTTTGATATTGACGGTTTAGGCAGATAGGGAAGAACGCTGATTGTCCCTTTTGCACTGTGCTTTAGTAATAATGTGCGATGATTGTTACAAAAAGAGTGCAATAAGTTCATAAGATTGCGTTTTCCTGTTTTCAGCGTATTGGTTATTTCCGGAAAAGAACTTAAATTCCCGTAATAGTTGTATAGCTTTTGAGTAATAATGCTATTGTTTTTTTGCTTTAAAGAGAAATTACTTTTATTCATACTCTCTGTATTGCCGAGGGAATTTAATTTGCTTTTCCGGAGGATTGATTTTGAAGGGTTAAAGAAAATAAATATAGAATTGGATAGACACCAAAGTGCATAGTTCTCGCTCTTGCGGTTTTTTATCCCTATAGGAACCTTAGACCTTGGGCAAATCCATAAATTCATCTAAACTCCTTTGCTACGGAAGAACGACATCTTATCGTTCCTTGGCTGATAGTTCATCACTACCTAA
>JAKPKF010000249.1 GCA_029553845.1 bacterium
GGCGCTCCTGCTGTGAATACGATGCTGGATATTCATAAGAGAGGATTAAGCGAAAAGGTTATAAAAGAATTTCCGGGATTGGGGCATTCTTCCGGTAAAGGTTGGGTGTGGGAAGGAAAGCCGAGAGAGTTCATTCGACATGATCCTGCCGGTACAAGATCATATAGAAGGAGCAGGAGATTGGAAGAGATTGAAGGAGTTTGGGATCAGGTGATGGAGGTATGATTACTTGCGTTACATGCACGGGAGATCGGCCAAAATGCTTCGAGCTTCTTGAAGATTGGATGGCGAATCAGGTCGTTCAACCGGATCAATGGATTGTAGTAGATGACGGGAAAGTTCCGACAGTCATAAAATATGATTGTGATTATATTAGAAGAGAACCGAAAAAGTCGGATCCTAAGTTTACTATGATATTGAATATTGAGGAGGCATTTAAATACATAAAAGGGGATAAGATTTTATTTATGGAAGATGATGAGTATTATGCCCCTGGCTATATTGAGGAGATTTCTAAAAAGTTGGATGAGTATGATTTGGTGGGGGTTGGAAGAAGTAAATATTATCATTTACCTACATTGAAGTGGTATAGGCATAAGAATATGGGCCATGCAAGTTTAGCTCAGACTGGATTTAATAGATATTTTTTAAAGGAAGCTCAAGGTTGTTTAAAAGGTGATTGGTTTTTGGATATAAGATTTTGGAGAGTGGTAAATGGAAGAGAGGCAGATAGATTTACATTGCCTGATGATAAGATTCAGTGGAAGTCTAAAGATGGAAGAGGTTTGGTCTTTGATGATTTAAAAGATTCTCTATATGTAGGTATGAAAGGGATGCCTGGTAGAAAAGGAATTGGGATTGGTCATAATGAAAGGAGTTGTTATTATCCAGATAAGAATAAAGAGGTGTTAAGAAGTTGGATAGTAGCAAATGAGGATTTTGAGAAGTATTTACAGATAAAAAGGGAATTGTCATAGGGAATGGCAAGTAGGAGGTTCTGATGGCCACTTTAATTTACGGGTTTACATCATTAAATGTCGCTGACGGTAATTCTCTTAAAGAGATTAACGGTGCGCTTTTAAATGATGCAGATATGGCACTGGGGATTTACAATTCTCAAAAGTGCTTTTATCAATTGGATGCAAACTCCGGTGCTACGGAAAGTCTACCTGACATCGTTTCTCCTTCT
>JAKPKF010000254.1 GCA_029553845.1 bacterium
TGGAATATGAAGACGAAGGTGAAGTTCACTCTACTCCAGCCGTCATTCTGTTCGAAGTGTAAGAAATCAATTCTTCACGAGTTCGGTTATTCTACCGAAACAAAGAAGAATTACAAGCAGTGTATCCGCTGCGACACATTAACGGAGGTGAAAAGTGAAAGACAACAAGATGTAAACAAGAAACCTTGACAACATCGTGGCATAGGAGTATAATTATAACATAATAATAAATATTCCTATGCCATCTAAAAACAAACAATCTAAATTAAGAGAATTAAAGTGTGTTGTGTGTAATAAAACATTCTATAAGAACATTTCACCATCGGAGATATTATCTGGTAGAGGAAAAGTTTGTTCAAAAGAATGTAAGAACAGATTAACTAGTATTCAAAAAAACAAATCGTTTACTAGAATGTGTGTGAATTGTGGTAAAGAGTTTTCAATGAAGCCAAGCGAAGATAGAAGAGGATATACGAGAAAGTATTGTTCAAGAAAGTGTTGGCAACCAACAGAAACTGGAAAGGCAATATCATCTGATGGATATTATGTAATAAACAGAAAAAAGGTTCATCGTATTATTATGGAAAATAGTCTTGGAAGAAAGTTGAGTTCAAATGAGGTTGTTCACCATATAAATCATAATAAACTAGATAACAGAATAGATAACTTACAGCTGATGACTAAGGCAGAACATAATAAACTGCACTTTGCACACGTCTGGAATAGAAATCAACATCGTCAAGTTATGGAACAATTCTTAAATAGAAAGTTGTCAAGATGTGAATTAGTTAAACATATAGATGGAAATAAGTTTAACAATTCAATAGAAAACCTAAAACTCTGTAAAAAAGGAGAGGAAATTGAAAGACAACGCAATGAGCAAACATCACATAATCCCATCAAGTCGCCTGAAGAAAGGTCAGAAGATACCTAACAATACTGTGAAGGTATCTCACCTTGAACACGACCGCTATCACCAGCTCTTTTCTAACAAGACTCCCGAGGAAATACTACTTTATCTGGTCAACACCTTTTGGGGTGGCAACACTCAGATAATCAAGGACTTCCTATGGGAAATGGAACGCTAACAAATCTGGTTGGCAGCCCAGTTAAAACTGCCATCTTTTATAATAACTATATGACCGACATAACTAAATGCTCAGGTGAAAATTGCCCGATGAAAGAAAGCTGTTATAGATACACAGCAGAAGCAGACACAATGCAATCTTACTTCATTGAGCCACCAATTAAAGATGGTAAGTGCGAACATTATTGGGAAATAGCATAAACTTTATACTAATTCATAACCACTAATTAATCTAAGTTCAATTATATGAACAATCTAAAAAAAGGTTCGCCAACTATCCGGAGTTTCCGGACAGTTCAAAATCAGTCTAAATTAAGTCTAATAATATTATGAAAGCACTAGTAATACAAGGAGGTGAACAGCGTATCGGTCAGCAAATCTTTAACTTCTTAGAGTGGTTACACACCGAGAAAAACATCGGAACTAATCAATGCACTCGTATCGCCGACCCGTTCTTTATTGAAGACGAAAAGCTAATAGCTTATTGGAAAGAATATATTTCTAACTGAAATGGATTCTACAAGACTTGAAGTTTGCTTGGCAAAGAGCCGTTAGAGGTTATGACGACACGATTAAATACGGCTACGGATTTGAGTATTACATTGTTAGAGCAATGCCTGGACTAAAAGAGTTCTGTAAGAGAGCCTTAAAAGAAAAGAGCTTAAACGATAAGATTTTGTTAAAGAAAACCATTAAATTAATAGACAAATACGACAAAGCCTGTAATGATTGGGATATTAAAGGAATGGAGAAAACCGAAAAAGAAATGGTCAAATATGTCTTTGAGAATGTAGATAAATACTGGGACTAAATATGAGTTTTAAGTATATTTAAAATGTTTTATTAAAATACAATAACTTTTAAGTATGAAAACTCTTAACTTTCTATTCTGGTTTTACATTTCTTTGGCGTGTCTGGTTGGTTCGTATGTAATGCCGACTTTTATTAAATGGGTATTTTTAACATATTTCTAATATGAACGAATACGAAAAGGTATTATTTATACCAGATATTCATTGTCCGTTTCAGGATAACAGAGCCTTAGAAGTTCTTTACTCGTTTATGGACTGGTATAAACCAGATACCATATTTATAATGGGTGATGTCCTAGACTGCTACGCTATTTCAAGATTTACCAAAGACCCCAATGGAGAGTTAAAGTTTCAAGAAGAATTAGACGAGGCCACTAACATTTTAAGAAAGATAAGACACAAGGCCAAGAAGGCTAAGATTTACTTATTAAGGGGTAATCATGAGTTAAGGGTTCAGAAGTTTCTATGGACTAACGCTAAAGCATTAAGTGGACTTCACGCCTTAGAGGTTGAAAGTCTGTTGGGACTTCACAAGCTTGACATTGAATACATAAGGGAAGGCTCACTAAGATACCACGGCCTAATGATAAAGCACGGAAATATAGTTAGAAAGTTCTCAGGCTACACCGCTAAAGGAGAGTTTGAAGATAATGGTTGTTCTGGAGTCAGTGGTCATTCCCATAGACTATCAATCTATCGTCAGACTAATTCAGGCGGTGAATACATTTGGGTAGAGGCTGGACACCTGTGTAATCCTAAACAAGAGTATTTAGAAGGTAAGGTGGCAAACTGGCAACAAGGTTGGGCGTTAGGTTGGTTTAAGAAAAACAGTAAGAGATACCACCTTGAAACAGTTAATTTAGTAAACTACAAAGCGTTCTATGGTGGAAAGGAGTTTGAATAGCCTAATTTGCCCCCTATTTGGTCAGTATGATGACGTAAATTATAAACAGGTATAAAGTGCCACCTAACAAAAAAGAACCCCGTAAGAGGCTCTTTTTTAATTAGAAATATCTACCTTCTTTCTCAGGCTCTGGTCGCCATAGAGTGTTCCATTCATTGTCGTTGACTTGAACGAATAGGTCATCTCTTTTTAGAAGTTTTCTATTATATCGGTCAACAACATATAGACCAGCTCTATCAGCTTTAATAGCTAATAACTGACCGCCATAGACTACACCATAAGCTCCGTTGTCTTTATTACGGACTTGGAACATATCGTGGTCTTTAAGCCATTGTGATTTATTCATATTAGTATCTTCAATTATAATTAGTTTCCAGCAAAGATAGTTTTTAAATTGCTCTCTACAATAAGTTTTGAATTGTTGAATATAGCTGTCGTCTATTTTAACGGTCGTCTGTGTGGCCGATAAAGCAGTTACTGCGTGATTATGGTGAGTAGTTGGGCATAATATACCATTACCGTTCATAAATGGCACAGTGCCGACTACAGGGCTATATTTCAAGCCTTCATCTAAGCTATTAACCCAAAACCATATCCACTTAAATCTTTCATCAAAGCCAGCTTGGATATCCTTTGCTTCTTGAGTTAGCTTAGACTTATCATAATACTCAGCAATAGTCTTGGCCTTAGGTAGAATACCTTCTGGCAAAGACCACTTACGAGAAGCCTCAGCCGCTTTCCAAAGATATGTCCCAACACCGAGAGTAATATCAGAAAACATCGCTGGAACTCTGTCGTCAAAGTTTATGAACCCGTTCTTGTAATATCCGTTATCCTTTAGCCACTTGTTATGTTCAGCTGGTATATCGCCATTATGAGCTTTGAACATTAAAACTGGTTCACGACTATCATTATTACTGAAGCAAGTGCAGGCTGAAGTCTCTCCATCAACATTTTGTCGTTCATGTTCAGACGGAAAGTCTTCCCAATTACTAGCTTCATTAACAACTTCAGGTGTGTCAATGTTAGCACCAGCGATATAATCGCCTGCGTGGCTTCCTAATATTACATTTGGGGTGAATTCTTTATTCATTGTCTTTGATATAGTTTTCAGCGTCAAACATTTTTCTATTTTTGAATTCAGAAACCTTTGCATCGTTCCATTGGTCTGTTGGTCTCAGGTAGCCATTTACACGGCTATACACCTCTGTGCGGGTTCTTTTGCTATTATCCATTGTTGTTATTTAAGAATAATCGCTAGTCCTGCCACCACTACGGCTGACACAACTAACCAAATTAACTTGTCTACTGTCTGTTCAATTCTTTTACTAGCATATCTTTCGTCAGCATTTTCTAACACTTTCTGGGGGATACCCTCAACCTTAATTGATAAGTCGGAAATCTTATTGAAAAGTTGGTCAATTTTCTCCATAATAGTAGACATATTATTTTTACACTCGGCCTGTGTAACTGACTTAGCTGGCATACTACTTTTTATAGATTTTGTTTGTAGCGATGTTAGCAGTCAAACCTAAAGCAATCATAATGGCCGAAATCAATTCAGCTACATCTTGAGCAATTAGTCCACGGCCAATTAAGAAAATAATCAAGGCACTGATAACAGTGGCGATAGTTGTTTTCTTTCCAGATAACCAGATTAAGATTTTGTTCATAAAGTTATTCGTTAATATCGCCATCTGGCTCAGGTTCTACTGGCTCACTTGGCAATAATGAATTAATTAAACTTAATTTTTCTTTTCAAACTTCTTCCTTAGCTCCTCGTATCTTGCCTTGTCAATCTCGTCTTTGTTTAAAGGATTTTGTAAAATCTCTGTAACTGTGAGCAAGTCTTTTGCTTGTTGAACTCCAGCGATTTGATTTCTGTTTAGAGCATTTAGGATATAGTTTACGACATCACCAGTAAACTCATACTTTAACTTTGTTTCCATATTATTATTAGCTCTCCGTTCTTGATAATTTCAAGAAATCAGAGTTAGCTTTAATTATAAATTTTCAATAGCTGTAATCTTTTCCTCTATCTTTTCAATCTCATTTAAAAGGTTTTGCTTTTCTTGTTCTAATTGTGAGATAGAGTATTGTCCAATTGATTGTAAGGCTGTTACTTTCTCACCATCTACTCCAGTCATCTCTACTGGGTTAAATAGTTCGTAGTATCCATTGTCTACTACTTCTTGATTTATTGCTTTTGCGATAATCATATTATTATATTATTAATTAAAATGTTGTTAAATTAGTTTTTACCCAAGTATCTGTGTCAATACAAATATAGATAGCGTCAGCAGTTACTCTTATCTCCCCTTTAACTCCTGTATCGGTAGATGAACTTGGAGCAGTATTAAGGTCTGATAATTTATATCGGTCTGCGTGAACTTTCCCTTTAAAGTAATTGTCAGTTATTGAACTATTCCCTATCGTTACTGTATTACTCCCATTCCCTATTGCCCCCGCACCAATAACAATTTCATTATCAGTTCCATCGGCACTCGCCATTGAATTATAACCAAGATAAAGTCCATTATTACCAGTAGACCGACCAGTAGTTCCATCAGCGATATAACGACC